>JBJSZP010000350.1:0-3356 GCA_046090365.1 Planctomycetia bacterium | reverse complement strand
CTTCGTCATCCCGATCTCACGGAGCATGAGGTCGACCGGGCTCTGGTGCACCTTGATGTCGGTGCGGTCGATGAGGATCGCGTTGAACACCTCCTCGGCCAGCCAGCGGCGCACGAGGCCGCGCTGCCAGTAGTCCTTCGCCGCCACCGGCCGGGTGAGCTCGCGGACGGCCTGCGGCAGCGACGACCAGACCACGATCGCGTCGAGGTGGCTCGTGTGGTTCGCGAAATACACCCGCTGGCAGGTGTCGGGCTGGCTCGCGATCCAGCGCACGCTCGCGCCGCTCAGGATCCGGGCGAGCGCCGCGAGCGAGAGCCCGGCGGCGCGGCACAGCACCGACGGGCCTGCGGGAGCACCGGCGCCGGCGACGGGGGCGGGCTGCATGTCGGCGGGCGAGAGCATGACGGCTAGTTTCGGCATGGAGGGCGATGCTGGTCAATGAGCGGCGGGAGGCCCAGCCGCGGGCACGAAGGGGTTGTGGCGCTTCTCGTGCCCCACGGTGGTGGCCGGCCCGTGCCCGGGAAACACGATCGTGTCGTCGGGCAGCGTGTAGAGATGGCGGCGGATCCCGGAGGCGAGGGCGGCGAAGTCGCCGTCGGGAAAATCGGTGCGGCCGATGCTCTCGTGAAACAGCACGTCCCCCGCGAACACCACCGGCGGCGTCTCGCGGCCGAGCACGAACACGACGTGCCCCGAGGAGTGGCCCGGGATCTCGCGCACGTCCATCGCCATCCCGGCGAGGTCGAGCCGCTCCCCGTCGTCGACGAGGCGGTCGGCGGGCGGGCTCGTGAGCGCCAGGCCGAAGGCGCCCGAGAGGTTGCCGGCGGGGTCGCCGAGCTTCGGGGCGTCGCCGCGGCCGATCACGATCGGCAGCGTCGGCCACTCCCGGCGGAGGGCGGCGTTGCCGGCGATGTGGTCGGAGTGGCCGTGGGTGATCAGGATCGCCTCCGGCTCGAGCCCCTCGGCCCGGATCGCCTCGATCACCGCCCCCGGCTCGAAGCCGGGGTCGACGACGAGGCAGGCCCGCGCCCCGGGGCGAAACACGACGTAGGTGTTTTCGCCGAACGGGGCCGACTCGACGCAGGCCACGCGCAGGTCGGGGGCCGGGGCGACGGGATGAGGGCGGGGCATGGGGCAGGCCGGGGAGCGGCGGGAGGGGCGACCTTCCGAGCATCCCCTGCCCCGGGAAGGGTGGCAAGCCGCCCCGTGGCGCGGCTGGAAAACGCGGAATCCCGCACGGGCGAACTGGCATGGCCGCCCCGCCGGGCTGCCGGTATGCTCCCGCCCCCTCCCCGAGCCCTCCGGCCATGGACCCCACCGGATCTGCCGGCCGTTCGGGTGGGCATGCGATTGCTCATGCCCCGCCGCAGGCGGGGCGATGAAGCAGGGAAGCGATCGACTGAATACATGGAGGATCGAGAGATGGCCCGTCGGGCAGCGAAGCTGTGGAGTGGCGCGGGGAGCGCCGTGATGTCCGTGATGGCACTGACCGTCGGCCTGGGCATCGAGCCGCTGCCGGCCCTCGGCCAGGCCCCTGCTCCGGCCCAGCCGGCCGCGCAGCCCGGACAGTTTCCTGGCCTCGTGCCCCAGGGCGGCCTGCCGCAGGGCAACGCCAATGCCGGCGACGCCGCCGCCGCGGCCGCCGCCACGCATCCGCTCGAGCCGGCGCTCGAGGTGGCCCGCAAGGGTCTCGCCGGCATCCAGGCCAACATCCAGGACTACTCGTGCACCGTCGTCAAGCGCGAGCGGATCGACGGCAAGCTCGGCGAGCACGAATACATGTTCGCGAAGATCCGCCAGAAGCCGTTCAGCGTGTACCTCCTCTTCCTCGGGCCCGACAGCGTCAAGGGCCAGGAAGTGATCTACGTCGACGGCCAGAACGACGGCAACATGCTCGCCCACGCCGGCAGCGGCGTGCGGGCCATGGTGGGAATGGTCTCGCTCAAGCCCCAGAGCATGCTCGCGATGGCGGGCAACCGCTATCCGATCACGGAACTGGGCGTCGAGAACCTCACCAAGCGGCTCGTCGAGGTCGCCGAGCACGACAAGCAGTTCGGCGAGTGCGACGTCAACTTCTACCCCAACGCCAAGGTGAACGGCCGGATCTGCACCTGCATCCAGGTGACGCACCCCGTCCCGCGCCGCAACTTCCGCTTCCACCTGGCCCGCGTGTTCATCGACGACGAGCTCACGATCCCGATCCGCTACGAGGCCTACGACTGGCCGCAGGAGCAGGGCGGCCAGCCGGTGCTCATGGAGGAATACACCTACATGAACGTGAAGCTCAACAACGGCTTCACGGACGCCGACTTCGACCCGAAGAACACGGCCTACAAGTTCGGCGCCAAGTAACGTAGGACAGGCGTCCCGCTTGCCAGTCAACTCAGCCGCGCCGGCTCGGGGTTGCCCCCACCATCTCGCCGGACGCTCACTGCGCCCATCCATGGGCTTCGTTCGCTCGGAGTCACAGGCGCTGCGCCATCCATGGCTCCGCCGACCAATTCGCCTGCGGCGAATCGGTGCCCGACTCACGCCGGCTCAATGGTAGGGGCAACCCCTCGCCTCCCCGTTTCCAGTTGAGGAGGCTTCGGGCTCCCCGTGTCCCGGAGCAGGCGTATGCAGGCAAGCGCCGCCATGGATGGCGTAGCGCAGCCGGAGTCGAGTGAGCCGTAGCCTGGAGGGCGAAGGCGAACGTCCGGCGATGGGATATGGGGAGCCCGAAGCCGGCGCGCGAGAGTTGAGAACCGACAGGCTGAAGCCTTGCCCCATCACGCATGGGCAACTCCGAGCCGGATTGAGCGCTGACGTGGTTCTAGCAGTACGCTTAGGCTTCAGTAGGTCTTGCCGAGCGACGCCTGGGCGGCGGCGAGGCGGGCGACCGGGAGGCGGAACGGTGAGCAACTCACGTAGTCGAGCCCCACGTGGTGGCAGAAGATCACCGAGTGGGGATCGCCGCCGTGCTCGCCGCAGATGCCGAGCTTGATGTCCTTGCGGGTCTTCCGCCCCTTCTCCACCGCCACCTGCATCAGTTGGCCCACGCCCGAGGCGTCGATCGACGCGAAGGGGTTGGCCTTGAAGATGCCGGCGTCGGTGTACTTCTGGAGGAACGAGCCCATGTCGTCGCGGCTCATGCCCAGGCAGGTCTGTGTGAGGTCGTTGGTGCCGAACGAGAAGAACTCGGCCGTCTCGGCGATCTCGTCGGCCGTGAGGGCGCCGCGCGGGATCTCGATCATCGTGCCGACGAGATACTTGATCTTCTGGCCCGTCTCCTTCTGCACCTGCTCGGCCACGGCGTGCACGATCTCCACCTGGTTGTCGAGCTCCTTCTTGAAGCCGACGAGCGGGATCATGATCTC
>JBJSZP010000349.1:0-6240 GCA_046090365.1 Planctomycetia bacterium | reverse complement strand
GTTTCCGATGATCAGCCTGGAAGGGCGGCGGTTCTGGATCCTCGGCCTGCTCCCCGTGCACCGCGACCAGATCGTGTGGTCGAAGTTCCTGTTCTCATTCCTGGGCGGCGTGCTCCCGTGCTGCGGGCTCGTGTTCCTCAGCGACACGATGCTCGGGCTCTCGCGCCGCACGATCCTCTTGCACGAGATCTGCTGCGTGATGCTGTGCATGGGGCTGTCGGGCATCGCCGTCGGCCTGGGAGCCCGGATGCCCGACCTGCGCGAGGTTTCGCCGGCGAAGATCTCCTCCGGTTTCGGCGGCACGCTGAGCCTCGTGATCAGCTCGCTGTTCATCATGACAGTCGTCGTGGTGGCGGCGCTGCCGTCGCACCTCTTCCTCGCGGCCCATGCGCTCGGGCCGGGTGGCCCGCGCGGGCTCCTCGCCTGGGCGGGCAGCAGCCGGGGGGAGGCCGTGAGCCTCGCGATCGTGGTGGCCCTGGGCCTCGCGGCCACGGCGATTCCGCTGCGGCTCGGGCTGCGGTCGTTCCGACGGCTCGAGCCCTGACGGCCGGCCCAGACCCGCATTCCCCGCGGGGGACGCGGCCGGTTACGATCCGGGCCCGCCTGCGGTTTCATTCGGTAGTTTGCCGGTTCAAGACCCGCCGCCACCCGCCATCCATCCGCCGCGATGATCAGCCGCCTGTCGCTCACGAAGCCCTCACGCCTGCCGCGGGTCGGCGCGGTGCAATACCTCAACACGAAGCCGCTCGTGCATGGCCTGGCAGGCCGTGGCGTGCACGTCGTTTACGACCTGCCCAGCCGCCTCGCCGACCGTCTCGCCCGGCGCGAGCTCGACGTGGCCCTGATCCCTTCGATCGAGGTGTTTCGCGGCGACGGCTACCGCGTCGTGTCGAACGCCTGCATCGGCTGCCGCGGCCCCGTGATGAGCGTGAAGCTCTTCTTCCGCACGCCGCCGGAGCGGGTCGCCCGCCTGGCCGTCGACGAGGGCTCGCGGACGAGCGCGACGCTGGCCCGTATCCTGCTCGCGGAGCGGTTCGGCGTGCGGCCCGAGGTCGAGATCCTCCCGATCGGCTCGGGGTTCGACGACACGAGCGCCGACGCCGTGCTCCTGATCGGCGATCGGGCGATCGGAGCCGGCCGGGGCGCCTTCCAACTCGTGTGGGACCTGGGTGACGAATGGGTGCGGTGGCAGGGGCTGCCGTTCGTGTTCGCGGTGTGGGCCGCGCACCGCGGCGTGAGCCGGGCGACCCTCGCGGAGATCGAGCCGCTGCTTGCCGCGGCCCGCGACGCCGGGAAGGCGAACCTGCACGCGATCGCCTCGGCCGAGGCGTCCGCCCACGGCCTCACCGTGCCGCAGTGCCTGGGGTATCTGCGCGACAACCTGCACTACGACCTCGGCCCACGCGAGCGGGCCGCCCTCGCCGCGTTCTACGACCACGCCGTCGCCCTCGACCTGGCGCCCGCGGGGCTCGACGTGGGCCGCGACCTTGCCACGAGCCTCCCATGACCGCTGCCGCCGCACCCGATTCCACCACCGTGAAGCGGATCCTCGACGAGACGCTCGCCGGCCGGCGGCTCCAGGCCGACGACGCCGAGACGCTTCTCCGCTCCCGCGACCTCGCGGCGATCGGCAGGGCGGCCCACGCCGTGACCATGCGGCTCCATCCCGAGCCCTGGCGCACCTACAACATCGACCGCAACATCAACTACACGAACATCTGCACCGCGGTGTGCGACTTCTGCGCCTTCTACCGCAGCCCGAAGCATCCCGAGGGCTACGTGCTCGACCGCGATGTGCTGCTCGGCAAGATCGACGAGACGGTGGCCCTCGGGGGCGACCAGATCCTGATGCAGGGCGGCCTCCATCCGACGCTGCCGCTGGAGTGGTATGAAGACCTGCTCCGCGACATCAAGGCCCGATTCCCGCAGGTGAACGTGCACGGCTTCTCGCCCCCGGAGATTCACCACCTCACGAAGGTGGCGAAGCGGCCGCTCCGCGAGGTGCTCGAGCGGCTGGCCCGGGCCGGGCTCGGTTCGCTCCCGGGCGGTGGCGGCGAGATCCTCGTCGACCGCGTCCGCACGGCGATGACCCGCGGCAAGGTGCTCACCGACGACTGGCTCGAGGTGCACCGCGAGTGGCACCTCCTCGGCGGCAAGAGCACCGCCACCATGATGTTCGGCCACATCGAGACGCTCGCCGAGCGGGTGGAACACCTCGAGCGGCTCCGCGAACTCCAGGACGAGACGGGAGGGTTCACCGCGTTCATCTGCTGGTCGTTCCAGCCCGAGCACACCGACATGGCCGACATTCCGCCCGCAGGCCCGTTTGAATACCTGAAGACACAGGCCGTGGCCCGGCTGTACCTTGACAACTTCCCCAACATCCAGTCGAGCTGGGTGACGCAGGGCCGCGAGATCGGGCAGCTCGCGCTGCTGTTTGGCGCCAACGACATGGGCAGCCTGATGATCGAGGAGAACGTGGTGAGCGCCGCCGGCACGGTGCATCACCTCACGCTCGACCAGATGCGGTCGGCCATCTCGCAGCTCGGCTGGGTGCCGCGGCGGCGGAACGTGTTCTACGAACTCTTCGAGGACGATCCTGCGGAAGACGGCCGGGCCCGGGCCCGCGCCGTGCACCTGCCCGTGGCGGTCGCGACGTGACGACAGCCCGCCCGGCGCTCACGCTGCGGGCGCGGCAGATCGTGACGATGGCAGGAGGGCCGCTCGAGAATGCCCCGCCGCTGGAGAACGGCTGGCTGCGGATCGAGGCGGGGCGCATCGTGGCCCTCGGCACGGGCCGGCCTCTGGAACCGGCCGTCGACCTCGGCGACGCCGTGATCCTGCCCGGGCTCGTCAACGCCCACACGCACCTCGAATTCTCCACGCTCGCCGCGCCCCTCGACGGCTCGGGGGGTCTGCCGGAATGGATCGGCCGCGTGGTGGCCCTGCGCCGCGAGCGGCCGACGGGCGACGCAGCGGGGGCGATCCGCGCCGGGCTTGCGGAGTCGGCGGCGGCCGGCGTGACGCTGCTCGGCGACATCGCCACGTCGCTTCCGCCTCCCGGCATCGATGCGGCCGGACCGCACGTGCGGGTGTTTCGCGAGACGCTCGGCCTCTCGGCGGCGGCCCGAGCCGCCTCGCTGGCATCCCTGCGCCGCGACCTCGACTGCCTCGTCGCCGAGAGCCGTTCCGCCGGCGTGTCGCCGCACGCCCCGTATTCAGTGGCCGCCCCGCTCGGCCGCGTGGCGCTCGACATCGCACGCCGGCTGCGATTGCCGGCGGCGATGCACCTCGCGGAGAGCCCGGCCGAGGCGGAGCTCATCGGGTCGGGATCTGGACCGCTGCGGAGGGCGCTCGACGGGCTCGGCGCCTGGCCGAATGAACCGCCTCCCCTGCTCTCGGCGGCCGACTGGATCTCGCTCCTCGCCCGCGGGCCGCGCGGCCTCGTGGTGCACGGGACGTTTCTCGACGACGTGGCACTCGCCCGGCTCGCCCGGCACCGCGACAAGCTTGCCGCCGTCGTTTGTCCACGCACCACGCGGCTGTTGTCGGGCATGCTCCCGCCGCTCGAAAGGTTCCGTGCCGCCGGCATCCGCGTGGCGCTCGGCACCGACAGCCGCGCGTCGAACCCCGATCTCTCGGTGCTCGGCGAATGCCGCGCGGTCGTCGACGGCGGTCTCGCCAGCCCCGCCGAGGCGCTCGCGATGGCCACGGTCACGGGAGCCTGGGCCCTCGGCCGCGAACGCCGGGCGGGAATCCTCGCCCCGGGCCGCCCCGCCGATCTCGTCGTGCTCCGACCACGTCAGCCCATCCACGATCCCCACGAAGCGGCCCTCGATCCGGCAGCGACGATCGCGGCGACGCTCCGGGGCGGGCGCGTGATCCAGGGGGCGTTGACGGGGTGACGTTACGCCGTGACCCACACGGCGCCCTTGAAACTGCGCAGCCACGTCAGCTGCCGCTTTGCGAGCTGGCGGGTGCGGTCCTGCGTGCGGCGAATCGCGTCGGCGAGTGAAATCCGGCCGGCAAGCATGTCGATCGCCTCGGCGTACCCCGCCGCCTGACCGGCCGTGGGGCCGATGCCGCCGGGGCCGGCGGAGGCCGTGCGCACCTCGTCGACGAGGCCCGCCGCGAACATCGCCTCCACGCGGCGGTCGATACGGTCGTAGAGCAGCCGGCGCGGCAGATCGACGACGAGCAGCTGCGACTCGAACACCGGATGCGGCGCCGGCGCGAACGCGGTGGTGAGCGGCCGCCCGGTCACGTGCACGACCTCGAGCGCGCGGATGATCCGCTTCGCGTCGTGTGGATGGATCCGGGCGGCGGCATCGGGATCGACCGCTGCGAGCCGCGCGTGCAAGGCTTCGGTGCCGGCAGCCTCGGCCTCGGCCTGGAGCATTTTCCGCTGCTCGAGATCGGCCGGCGGGAGCGGGGCCAGGCCGTCGCGGAGGGCGCGGAGATAGAGCGGCGTGCCGCCCACGAAGAGGATCCTGCGGCCGCGCGACCGGATGTCGGCCACGGCCTCCGCGGCGGCGGCCAGCCAGCGGGCCACGCTGAACGACTCGGCCGGAGCGACGAGATCGACGAGGTGATGGGGGACGGCGGCCCTGTCGGCCGGAGAGGGCTTCGCCGTGCCGATGTCGAGGCCCCGGTAGACGGCCATCGAGTCGACGCTCACGATCTCGGCGTCGAGCCGGCGCGCGAGGGAGAGGGCGAGGGCCGTCTTGCCCGCGGCGGTGGGGCCGGAGAGAAACCAGCAGTCGGCGTCGAGCCGCGGGCCGCGGGCCCGGGCCGCCCCGTCTGCATCCGCGGCGGGGCATGGTAGAGTTGGGCAGTCCTCAGGAATCATGCAGATGCCGCGGCTCGGAGAAACGCTCGAACGCCTCGAAGGGGTGGTCGCATCGCGCAAAAGCGACCCGCCCGAACGATCCTACACCAGCCGGCTGCTGGCCGGCGGCGTGCCCGCCATCGGCCGGAAGGTGACCGAGGAGGCGGGCGAACTCGTGGCCGCCGCCGCCGACGAACCGGACGACCGCGTCGTGGCGGAAGCGGCCGACCTCGTCTACCACACGCTCGTGCTGCTCGCCTCGCGGGGCCTCTCGCTCGCCCGCGTGGAAGACGAGCTCGCCCGGCGGTTCGGCGTCTCGGGGCTCGACGAAAAAGCCGCCCGAGCGCCGAAGGGGGCCCAGGCATGACGCACGCATCGACCGGCCGCCTGCTCCGCATCGGCGTGCCGAGCAAGGGACGGCTCGCGGAGATCTCGGCACACCTCCTCAACGAGGCGGGGCTCACGTTCCGCCGGCCGGAGCGGAGCCTGTTCGCCCGCTGCCGCGACATGCCCGTGGAGATCACGTTTCTCCGCACCGACGACATCCCGGTGCTCTGCGCCGAAGGTGCGATCGACCTCGGCGTGACGGGGGCCGACCTCGTCGCGGAAAGCGGCGCCGACCTGGTCCGTCGCCTCGACCTCGGCATCGGCTCCTGCCGGCTCGCCCTCTGCGTGGCGGATGACTCCACCGTCGCCGACGCTCGCCAACTCGCCGGCAAGCGGATCGCCACGAGCTTCCCGCGGGTGACCCGCGACTGGCTCGCGAAGCGCGGCGTGGAGGCCCACTTCGTGGAGCTGTCCGGCAGCGTCGAGATCATGATCCAGCTCGAGGTGGCCGACGCGATCGTCGACCTCGTGGAAACCGGCAGCACGCTCGCGGCCAACCGCCTCCGCGTGCTCGACGAGATCGGCCGCTACGAGACCGTGCTCGTGCAAAACCACAAGGTCGCCGACCCCGCCACGGCCGACCGCATCGTGCGCCGCCTCGAGGGCATCGTGATCGCGCGGAGCTACTCGCTCCTCGAATACAACATCCCCCGGGCCCGGCTCCGCGACGCCGAGAAGATCACGCCCGGCTTCAAGTCGCCCACCGTGAGCGCGCTCGAGGACGCCGACTGGTGTGCCGTGCGCGCCATGGTGAAGCGCGGCGAGGCGCACGCGATCATGGAGCGACTGGAAGCGATCGGCGCCTCGGCGATCATCGAGACCGACATCTCGAACTGCCGCCTGTAACGCGCGACAGGCTTCAGCCTGACTCTGCATTTCGATTCGCGGGGATCAACGCGTCCAATCCGGCTCAGGGTTACCCCGTACCACCTCGCCGGACGCTCACTGCGGCCCTCCAGGCCTCCGTTCGCTCGACTCCGGCTGCGCTGCGCCATCCATGGCTGCGCTTGCCTACATACGCCGGC
>JBJSZP010000348.1:0-5090 GCA_046090365.1 Planctomycetia bacterium | reverse complement strand
TGAGTGCGGAAAAGTCGGCGAAGTGGGGACCGGCCGGCTGAGGGATCGAGGCGACGGGGGCGGCGAACTGCCGGCCTTCACGGGCCCCGGCGGCCGCTTCGATCTCGCGCACGCCCGAGCGGCCAGCGAGCAGGCTGTCGGCCACCTCGGCAAACGAGTTGCCGAGCGGCGACACCACGCCCAGGCCCGTGATCACGCCGGCGGTGCCGGAGTTGCGTGCGTGGGAAATCATGCCGCCTCCCGACGAACCATGGCGCGATCCTGCGGCCGCTTGGGAAGCGCCGCCGCCGATGGCGCGAGGATCCGGATCTCGGCGCCCCACGGGCAGACGTGCGACCACGACGTGATCGCGCCGCCGCCGGCGCACATCCCGATCGCCCAGGCGAAGTCGGCGAGGCCGTGGGCGACGCCGGCCGTGAACGAGTCGCGTTGCACCGTGGGATCGGCGATGCGAATCGAGAACGTGACGGCACCGTCGTCGGCGGCCGTCTGCGGCCGCAGCGCGAGCGCCACGGCCCGGCAGAGCGGATTGTTCGTTGGCCGGCCCGCGGCATCGAGCACGGGTTCTTCGTCCCACTCGGTGAGCACGAGCCACAGGCCGTCGCAGCCGGAAGCGTTCGCGAGCGAGACGGCCGTGTAGAGCCCCTCGGAAAGCGCCTCGGGGCCGCCGCTCGCGCCCAGGTTTGGGCCATGCAGCCCCAGGGCCACGCTCACGGCGCTTGCAAGCGCGTGGAGCGAGCACTGCGGCACGACGTGCGGCGACACGGCGATGCCGCCGGCCTCGGCTGCCTGCACGAGCGTCTGCGCACCGGTGATGCGGCCGGCGAGCCGCGGGGCGCCAATCACGCCGTAGCGGTCGAGCGGCCGCGCGGGATCGGGCAGCGCCGCGATCGCCTCGAGCACCGCCCGCACGCCGACTACGGTGTGCTCATCGCAGTGTCGCAGGAACCGCGGCGGCAGTTTTGGGGCGCCGACCGGCGCGGGGGCGTCGCGCAGGCTTTGAAGTTCCGCGAGCGGCACCTCGACGACGGCATGGCTTTCGAGAACGCACGCGGTGCCGGACTCGAAGGGAACCGTGTGCATCTCGGCCGCTCTCCGGTTCAAGCGGCCAGTTTGGCCTTGGCGGCGATCTTCGCCTGGAGCATGTCGAGCAGGTTGCCCACCGTGGCGATCCCCTCGAGCAGCTCCGTCTCGATCTGGATCCCGAACCGGCTCTCGATGTGGAGCACGAGCCCCGCCATGTCGAGGGAATCGAGGTTCAGTCCCTCGCGGAGGTTCGTCGAGTCATCGAGGGCGGGGTAGGATTCGCCCGTCTCCTTCTCCAGGAGTTCGAGCACGACGGCGGACAATTCCTTGCGGTCCATGGGAAAACGGTGCCTCCGGGAGTAAGGTGGGGGCGGGAGGATAGCCAATGGCCGGGGACGGACGAAGCCCAAAAAGTGCGATGTTTCAGCGGCCTTTTGGCGTCTGGACGCAGCGGCTCGTCGTGGCCGCCACCGCGGCCTATGCGGCGCTGCTCGTGTTTGCGACGCACTATCCCAAGCCCGAGGAACTCGTCGGCGGCAGGCTGCCCTCCGACAAACTGATGCACTTCGTGGCCTATGGGCTGCTCGGATTTTTGGCGGCGCTCGTGCTGCGGGCGCGGGGACGGCTCGTGGGCCGGGTCACGCCGCTCCTGGCCATGGGGCTCGCCGCGTGGTGCGTGATCGACGAGGCGACGCAGCCGCTCTTCGGCCGCCACGCCGACCCGCTCGACTGGGTGTATGACGTGGTCGGCCTGGCCGTCGGCATCGGCGCGGTCGTGGCGGCTAATAGTTTGGAGTGGGGGCGCGGTAGTCGCTGATCTTCACGGAGCGGAACCAGTCGACCGTCTTCGCGAGGCCCTCGCGGAGCGGCACCTTCGGCCCCCAGCCGAGCTTCTGCTTCGCGAGCGTGATGTCGGGCCGGCGCCGCTCCGGGTCGTCGACCGGCAGCGGCTTCTCCACGAGCTTCGACTTCGAGCCGGTGAGCTCGAGCGTGAGCTCGGCGAGCTGGCGGATCGTGAACTCGCCCGGATTGCCGATGTTCACCGGACCCACGAAGTCGTCGGGGCCGCTCATCATCCGGATGATCCCCTCGATGAGGTCGTCGCGATAGCAGAAGCTGCGGGTCTGCGCCCCGGTGCCGAAGATCGTGATCGGCTCGCCGGCGAGTGCCTGGCGGATGAAGTTCGACACGACGCGGCCGTCGAAGGGATGCATCCGTGGGCCGTAGGTGTTGAAGATCCGCACGATGCGGATGTTGACGCCGTTGGCGCGGTGGTAGTCCATGAACAGCGTCTCGGCGGCCCGCTTGCCCTCGTCGTAGCAGGCCCGCGGGCCGATCGGGTTGACCGCGCCGCGGTAGCTCTCCGGCTGCGGGTGCACCTCCGGGTCGCCATAGACCTCGCTCGTGGAGGCCTGCAGGACCTTTGCCCGGCAGCGCTTCGCCATGCCGAGCACGTTGATCGCGCCCATCACGCTCGTCTTCATCGTCTTGATGGGGTTGTATTGGTAGTGGCCGGGGGCGGCCGGGCAGGCGAAGTTGTAGATCTCGTCGACCTCGAGCCACAGCGGGTGGATCACGTCGTGCCGGAGGAGCTCGAAGTTGCCGCACCCGAGCAGGTGGGCGACGTTCGTCTTCTGGCTCGTGAAGAAGTTGTCGACGCAGATCACGTCGTGCCCGGCCTCGACGAGCCGTTCGCAGAGGTGGCTGCCGAGGAAGCCGGCGCCGCCGGTGACGAGGATCCGCTTGATCGAGGGCATGGGTGTTCCCCAGAGACGGGAGGTCGCCACCCCGGCGACTTTCCGGGGCGTGGCGTGAATGGTAGTGTACCGCCATGTCGACTGAAATCAGCCGTCGCCAGGCGCTTCAATCCGCTGCACTCGCGGCGGCCGCCGCCGCCACCGTCCGCCCCGCTTCAGGAGCCCCTCCCATGCCGCTCAAGGGAAACATCAACCATTCAATCGTCTACTGGTGCTTCAACATCGCGGGCGACAAGTGGGACATCGAGAAGATGTGCCAGGTGGCCAAGGGGCTCGGCGTGAAGTCGATCGAGCTCACCGACCCCGACGTGTGGCCCACGCTCGCCAAGCACGGGATGACGAGCGCTATCGCCATGAACGGCATGCCCGGGGCGCCCTTCATGCGGGGCCTCAACAACCCCCGCTACCAGGAGGAAGTGATCGCGCGGACGACCGAGCGGATCGACGCCTGCGCCGCCAACAAGATCCCGGCCGTGATCGCCTTCACTGGCTACAAATGGCGCGACGCCGAGGATCCCAAGAGCGGCGAGATCTCGCTCGAGGAAGGGGCCGACAACTGCGTGAAGGGGCTCAAGCAGCTCGCGACCCTCGCGGAGAAGAAGGGCGTGACGATCTGCATCGAGCACCTGAACACCCGCGACGGCACGCACCCGATGAAGGGCCACCCCGGCTACCAGGGCGACGACGTCGATTACGTGGCGAACATCGTGCGCCGTGTCGGCTCGCCCCGCGTGAAGCTGCTCTTCGATCTGTACCACGTGCAGATCATGCACGGCGACCTGATCCGCCGGCTCGAGGAGTGCAAGGACGTGATCGGCCACATCCACACGGCCGGCAATCCCGGCCGTGGCGAGCTCGATGAGAACCAGGAGATCTCGTTTCCGGCGACGATGCGGAAGCTCGTGTCGCTCGGCTACAAGGGCTACGTGGGGCACGAGTTCATCCCCACCCGCGACCCGCTCGCCGGCCTGCAGCAGGCGGTGAGCCTGTGTGACGTCTAGCTTTACGCCCGGCGGGCTAGCGTGCTGCCGCAGAGTGCCACTCTGCGGCTACAGGGATGCTGATCCCGCTTGTAGGTGCAGATTGTTCAATCTGCACCCAGCGAGGGCCCGGCCGGCTTCTCGCGGGTTGCCGAGTGCGAAGCCAGCACGATCTTCACATCCGCCACGTTCGTGCCAGTGGGCCCCGTGCGGATGAGCCCGCCCGAGGCCGCGAGTACGGGATATGCATCGCACCGCTCGAGCGCCGCTGCGACGGCAGCCGCATCGATCGCCCCGGCCACGGCCGCGTCGATCACGCCGCCGGCCGCGTCGGTCGGGCCGTCTTCGCCGTCGGTGCCCACGCTTGCGACGAGGAGGCCTGCCGGCCATTCGCCCGCCTGCGCCTGCACTTCCGCGAGCGCGGCCAGCGCCGTTTGTTGATTGCGGCCGCCGCGGCCGTGGGCCGGCGGCACGCGCACCGTCGCCTCGCCGCCGGCGATCACCGCCCGGGGCCGCCCGTCGCGTGCCGCGGCCGCGAGCCGCTCGAGGCCGCGGTGCGCGAGCCGGCTGCCCTCCGCCTCCGCCGGTTCGCCGTCGACGGCCGCGTCGATCGCCACCTCGTAGCCCAGGTCCCATGCGGCCGCCGCCGCGGCTTCGACGGCCGTCGCGTTGCTCCCCACGATCACCTGCTCGACACGGCAGCCGCCCGACGTCGTCCAGGCGCCCGCCACGGCTGCGGCGTCGTGACACGGGCCCGAGGCAATCACGGAGAGGTCGCTCGAGATCACGTCGGAGAGCACAAGCGCGAGGAGCCGCCCCGCCCCGCACGCCCGCGCGAGCCCGCCCCCCTTCACGAGGCTCATCTCTCGGCGAGCGGCGTTGAGCGTGGCGATATCAGCCCCGGCTTCCGAGAGCCGCTTCGTGGCTGCGATTTTTTCCTCGAGCGAGATGCCCGCGCGCGGTGCAGCGAGGAGCGCCGAGCCGCCGCCCGTGATCACCGCGATCACGAGGTCGCGGGACCTGAGTCCGGCGATGAGGCCGAGCATCTCATGCGTGGCGGCGACGACCTCGGGCGTAGGCAGGTTCACGCCCTGTGGCCGCGTCTCGCGGACTTCGATCCGCCCCAGGCTGCGGCCGCACCCCGCCGGCATGGCGGCGGGGATTGTGGCAACGCTCGGGCCCGATCTCCTCGCTGCGCACGATGTGCAGGGCCTCGTGAGCGTGCCGGCGGGGTGCGGCCGCAGCATGGGGCGGATCGAAGTCCGCGAGACGCGGCCGCAGGGCGTGAACCTGCCTACGCCCGAGGTCGTCGCCGCCACGCATGAGA
>JBJSZP010000347.1:0-14800 GCA_046090365.1 Planctomycetia bacterium | reverse complement strand
TTGTACTTCTTCTCGAGCGCGTCGCGGCGGCTGAGGCTCTCCGTCCGCTCCTTGTTGACGATGTCTTCGAGATAGCAGCTCGTGACGGCGTTCACGATCTTCGCGACGTCCGCGGCGCTCTTGCCCCGGAGCCGCACCTGCACCACCTCCGACTCCATCGGTGCCGTCACCTGGATCGACCGCGTGAGCCAGCCGACCGGATCTTCGTCCTGCTCGCGGATCAGCTCGAGGTCGGCGATACCGGGCCGCCGCAGGGCCGAGGTCATCACGAACGGCGACTTGATCAGTGCGACCTGCGTCTTGCGATAGGCCTCGTATTCGGAGTTGTCGCGACCGCCGCCTCCCAGCATGCCACCCTTGTCGCGGATGCGGAGCCAGGCCACCGCCTCGTAACCGCGCGGGAGGAACCACCAGGTCGCGATCGCCGCGACCGTCGCGAGCAGGATGCCGAGCGCCACCGCCGGAAGCCAGCGCCGCCGGAAGGCATGCCACGCACGTCGGTAGTCGACCCCGCCCGCGAGCGGGTCATCACCCGGGTGTGCGGGCGGTGAAAACGGCGGCAGCGGCGCAAGCACAGCATCGCGCACGGCGATCGTGCCGGCCGGGGGGCCAGCCGTGGCCGACGTCGAGGAAGCATCCGGTGCTGACGTGGAGTCGCTCATAGGCCCAGCGAGTGCGGAAGGTTTCCGCCTGTTTCAATGTACCCCATATTTTCGCGTCAATCCGCACGCTTTGCCGCGGAACCGCCTCCGCCGGGGCGGATGACGACCGGTGGCGCCGCCTGACGGGGTCGCACGGCCGCCCGGGCCGCCGGCTCGACCCCCTCGCGTCGTGGCGCAAGTGCCGTGACGACAGCATCTTCCGTCACAAACAGGTGGGTCAGGATCTGCTGCAGCAAAAACAGCATTCCGAGAGCCATGGGCATCATCACCCAGCCGGCCAGATCGTGAAAAACCATTTCCGCCACCTCCGAACTCGCCACCTGGTAGAGCAGCCCCGTGACCGTGATACGGATCGAGTTCACGATCAGTGCGATCGGGATTGCGCTCGCGAGAATCACGAGATTTTCCCACCACTGCCGCTCGCCGAGCATCACCAGGGCCACCGACAGCGCCACGAAGATGGTGAGCATCCGCAGGCCGCTACAGGCATCGACGACGCCAAGGTGCATCTCGCCCACGATGATCTGGTTGCCCTCGCGGAAGGCATCGAACCCGAGCGTCTGCAGGGCGTAGGTGCTCACGATCGTGGCCAGCGTCTGGAGCGGCCCGAGCAGGTAGCGGGTGGCCTCGTCAGGCAGCGGATACATGAAGATCAGAAACCCGATCGGGGCCCACGCCCACCGGAACATGCTCCACCCGCCGACGAGGAGAAACACGCCGGCGAGCGCAGGCACGAACGTGTACATGTCGATCGTCACGATCCGGTAGCGGGCGGCTGCCAGGCGCAGCCCGAAACTTACGGCCAAAAGCAGCACGCCGGCGATCCGCGCCGAGAGTGCGACGGGCTCGACGGGCTTCCGCCACCAGAAAAGCAGTGCCGCTGAAAAGAGCGGCACGATCCAGCCGTGGGAATACTGCGGATTGCTCCAGCTCGACTGCGCATTCATCAGGCCCGGCCAGTAGCTGTAGATCAGCAGGAGCGTGAGCACCGCGATGGCGCTCCAGGCCGAGGCCCCCTCGGGCCGCCTGAGATCGGCGAGGAACTCCCCGAGCCGACGCTTCGTCCCCTCGATGAGCCCTTCGTCGGTGGGCGGCGCGGCCGGGCGGGCGTCGACGGCCCTTGCCATGGCCACTCCCTTCAATGGAGCCGGAGCTCCCTTGCCCATCGGGTTGGGAACGATCGGGGTGATGCTCATCAGATGACCGACGCCTCCCTCTCAACGCCTCTGGAAAAGCATACACCATGCGACAAGCCGGTTTGCGAAGCCTGGCCGGGGATACGGAATTCCCACGGTCGACACCGTCCCGGGCGGGCGCAGCCGGCCCGTCAGCCGTCACCGGCCCACACGGCCGCAATCCACCGCCAGGCGAGCACCTGCACCGCCGTGGCCATGAGCAGGTCGCCGCACGTTGGTTCGAGCGAGAGGCGACGACCCCGCCAGCATTCCACGGCGAAGCGGCCCACGGCCATGGCCGCCATGATCGCTCCAGCCCCGACGACGGCCCGCCAGCCGAGCACTGTGCCCACGAGCACGAACGCCTGCCGCAGCCACGGATTCCCCGCCGTCACGCCGAGGGCGGCACCCGCCGCGGCGCCGACCGCAGCCTGGCCGGCGGCCGGCCACCCCGCCGCGACCGTCGGACCCCCTGCGGCCACGGCGACCATCGCGAGCCCCGCCGCCACCGCGAGAAATCCTGTGTTGGTCACGCGGGTGCGATCGGCCTCGAAGAGCGTCCATAGAAGGAGCACGAGTAGGACCGCGGCGTGCGCAGCGCACACGAGTGCGAGCTGCCAGTCCCCTGCCATGAGCAGGACGTCGATCCCCGAACGGCCCGTGCCGAAGCGTCCGGCGGGCCAGGTGCGCCCGCCCGAGAGCAGTTCCACTGCTGCGATCCCGCCGATGCCGGCCGCCGCCGCCTCCACGAGCGGATACCGTGCCGCGATCGCGGCGCCGCAGTCGCGGCAGCGGCCGCCGAGCACGAGCCAGCCCATCACCGGCACGTTGTCGCGCCAGCGGATCGCGTTCCCGCAGGCGGGGCAGCGCGACCCTCCCCGCGCCACCGACATCCCGCGCGGCACGCGATGCGCCACCACGTTGAGAAAACTGCCCACGTTCGCGGCAAGGAGGCAGATTCCCGCGGCCACCGTGGCGTCGATCAACAGATCGACCGTCGGCCATGGGACAGTTGCCACGCTCATGACGATTCGCCGCTTCCGCGCTCACCGGGGCCGAGAAACCCTGTAAGGTATGCCCCCTTGCCCTCCGCGTCGACCGCCCCGCCCCGCCTCGATGGGCACGATCGGCTTTGGTTGGCGCCAGGCTGAAGCGGTAGAGTAGCGGACGAGAGGCCACGGCTCGAGGACGGCACATGACGAACATGGACGACGCACTCAACGAGGCCGCCGCGCCGGCCGGCCGGCCGCGCCTGCCCGCGTGGCTCAGCCTCACGCTGCGGCTCGCCGCGACGGTCGCGCTCATGGCCCTCGCCCTGCGCGGCGTCGAATGGCCGAAGTTGATCGGTCTCTTCAACACGATCGACTGGCGGTGGTGGGTGGCCGGGTTTGCCACGGGGTTGGTCGTCCAGGTGATCGCCGCGGTGCGCTGGGCACTGCTCGCCCGCCCCATCGGGTTTCCGTTTTCGCTCGGACTGTTCGTGTGGCGGTTCTTCGAGGGGGCCTTCTTCAGCCTCTGCCTGCCCACGTCGATCGGGGGCGACGTCGTGAAGGCCTACCGGCTCGCCGACTCGACGCCGGGCCGCCTGCTCGCCGGCTGCACGGTGGTCGCCGACCGGCTCGCCGGCCTCGCCGCCCTCGGCGTGCTCGCGGGCGCGGCGGTCATCGGCAAGGAATGGGGCCTCGGCACGCCGGCGACGATCGGCGTCGGAGCCGCGCTGCTCGGCGCCGTGCTCGTGGGCTTCTGGATCATCGTGGGGTCGCTCGACCGGCTGCTCGCCCTGTTTCCCGAGCCGCACGCGGCACGCTCGTTCATCGCGCGGCTGCTCCCCTACCAGATGCGGCCGAGCCTGATGACGCGGGCCGTGGCCTGGAGCCTTGTCGTACAGATCGGGGGATCGATCTCGGTCGCGCTCGTGGCCCGCGGCCTGGGAGTGGCCCTGCCGCTATCGATCTGGTTTGCCGTCGTGCCGCTCGTCGCCCTCGCGATGGTGTTGCCGATCAGCATCGGCGGTGTCGGCGTGCGCGAGGGCGGTCTCGCCTTCCTGCTCGCACCCGCCGGCGTGTCGCCGGAGCGGGCCGTCGCCATCGGATTGCTGTGGTTCCTGACCACGATCGGCGGCGGCCTGATCGGCGGCCTCCTGTTCCTGCTCGATCGCCAGCCGAACCATCGGCTGCCCGCCGCCTCCCCTCAGGCGTAGCCGCCGCGCCGGGCCGCGTAGAGCAGGATCCCCGCCACCGTCTTGGCATCCTCGATCCGCCCGTCGCGACACATCGCGAGCGCCTCCGCCCACGGCACGACCCGCGTGCGGATCTGCTCACCCGGCTCGAGCGCCTGCGGGCCCGGCTCGAGGTCCTCCGCCACGAACAGGTGCATTCGCTCGCGCAGGATGCCGGGCGACATCCAGAAGCCGCCCGCCGGCGTGATCCGGCCGGCCCGGTAGCCGGTCTCCTCGGCGAGTTCGCGGGCGGCGGCGGCGGCCAGCGTCTCATCCCGGTCGAGCGTGCCGGCGGGCAGTTCGAGGAGCGTCGTGCCCACCGCCACGCGCACCACCTCCACGAGGCACACGCGATCCGGCGCGACCAACGGCAGCACCACGACGCTTCCCGGATGCTCCACCACCTCCCGCATTCCCGTGCCGCCCGCCTCCGCGATCCGCACGACGCGAAACCGCTTCGCCGCGAGCACCACCTCGCCCCCGCGGGCCGAGGGAGGCGGGGGCTCGGCGGCACTCGACTCGGCGACTGGCTGCTCGGCGAGCGGCAAGGCGAAGATCTGCGCTGCGGTGCCATCGACGTCGATGCGGGCGCCGGGGCCTCCCCCCTTCACCGTGACGACCGCCAGGCCGAGCCATCCACCCGCGCGCGGAGACCGGCAGACCGACGTCGCCATGCCCAGGTCGGCGCCGCCCCCGCGCACGATCGCGCCGCGCGCAAACTCCCGCGTCGCCGCGATCCCGACCAGCCGACGGTTCACGTGCCCGAGCGCGTCGAGCCGCGCGACCGTCTCCTGGCCGAGATAGCAGCCCTTCGTGAACGAGATCGCGCGGGTGTGCTGTGCGAGTTCCTGCGGCAGCGCCTTCGGGGGGATGTCGGTCGGCGCGGGCCAGCCGTGCTCGATCCGCAGCCGTTCGAGCGCATCCGGTTCGGCCTCCGGAATGCCCGCCGCCGCAAGGGCCGCCACGAGCGCTGCCTTCTCCGCGGCCGGCGCCTGCACGAGGCAGCCCTCAGCGCCCGCCCATGGCACCGCCGCCACGGCAACGGGCACGGCGGCGATCGCGCCGCGGACATGCCCCCACGGCCCCCGTGGCACCGGCGCGCCGAGAAGCGCGGCCAGCGCCGCGGCGGCGCCAGGCCCAGCGACCACGATGCTCGCCCGCTCGGCCGACTCGTCGACGATCTCGAGTTGCTCGCGGATGTGATACCGCTCGAGATGCTCGGCCAGGGCCGGGCCGCCCGGGAACGCGTCGATCCACACACCCTCGTCGGTGCGGAGGATCCCTGCGAGCGCGAGCACCTGCCCCTTGGCGTCGGCAAAGAAGCCCTCCGTGCCCGAGCCGGGCTCGAGCGGCCCCACCGCGGCCGTCGTGAAGCTGTCGATGAACCGGGCCGCATCGCGCCCCCGGACGACGACCGCCATCCTGCATCCGGCGTCGATCCATGCCGCCTTGGGTGCCATGTCCTGCATCTGATCCTCCGCGCTCTGCCTGGCCGCCGACAGGCTACCAGAGCGGCCCGCCGGCAGGGCTGCCGCCCCGCACCGGCGGCAAAACCGGGCCGGGCGAAATTTTTTTCCAACCCGAGCGAACGCTGCGTGGGCCACCTGCGTACATCTCTCACCGCGACGCCCGCGGATGCGACCGATGAATCCGGGCTGAAACCCAGCGGCTCCCAGGCAGCTGCATGCGAAATGCGAAGGAGGGGTGCGATGGCCACCGTCGACTTTGACACTCCGTGCGACGACGACTTCGAGGACAACGATCCGTTCGCCGTCGCCGACAGCGAACACTCCGACGCCGTCCGCGCGGCGGGCGAGGAGGCGCGGCCGACGGCGTCGGCCCGCGAGCGACGGGAACGGCCGCGCGGCCAGAAGCGCATGCACCGGATCGCCGACGTGCGACAGCGCCAGGGTGTGACGTTGCGGAACGTCGCGCGGCGGCTCGGCATCGAGCTGGCGGTCGTGCGCCGGCAGGAACAGCCCGACTGCGACCTGCGGATCTCCGACGTGATGCTCTGGCAGGAGGTTCTCGAAGTGCCGATCGCCGAACTGCTCGTGGAGGCCGACGGCCAGCTCTCGGGGCCCGTCCTCGAGCGCTCACGGATGGTGAAACTGATGAAGACGGCCGCGGCGCTCCGCGAGCGCACCCGCGGCACGCCGACGGGCCGGATCGTCGAGATGCTCTGCGATCAGATCCTCGAGATCATGCCCGAGCTGGCCGACGTGACGCCCTGGAACACGGTGGGACAGCGGCGTACCCTCGACGACGTCGGCCGCACCGCGATCTGCGCCGTGCCCGAGGAAATCTTCCGGCGGCCGAGCCGGAGTTGACCCGCAGCCGGGCATGCGTACGATCCCCGCCGAGCGACCCGGCTCCGCGCCCCGTCCGCGTTCCCCGCACAGGTCAACTTTCGTGTCCTCCTTCCTCGGCGTCCTCGGCATCACCGTCATCCTGTTCTTCGTGGTCGCGGCCACGGCGCGGCTGATCCTCGGCCGCTGAAGCCGGCCCGCCTGCCGCCGTCGCCCCGAAGGCGAAGAGCCCCGTGAACAGCCCGAGCGTGCCGCCGAGCACGACCCACGCGGCGATCGCCAGCCACGCGTAGTCGCGCAGCCACACGCGGAGCGGCGGCTCGACGCTCTTGGGCACCTTCCGCTGCACGGGTCCGGCGCGGCCGGACTGCTCCCGCATCGCATCCCGAAACTCGTCCCATTGCGCCTGGGCCTGCGGCCGCTCGAGGGACGCGAGCCACTCGCTCCGGAAACGCAGCAGGTAGGCCGGCGGGCCGACGAGCAGCGCGAGCCACACGACGACCGCAGCCACGAGCACGGCACGCGGCGGCCGGCGGGCGGGAGGATGCTCCATGCCCCCCATTCTCCACCGCTTTCCCCGGGGGGCAATCGGTCTGGCCCCGGTAGCCGGCTGCTGCTACCGTCCCGCCCCGATCTCCCATCCGGCGCCGCCCCGTCGCTCGCACCCTCCCATGCCACACGTGAGTTCCACGCCCGCCCGCGTTCGCCGCTGCTGCCTGGGGCTGCTCGTCGCCATCACAGCCCTGATCGCCGGGGACGAGGCCCGGGCACAGAGCGGCTGGCTGCCGACCTCGTGGTTCGCCGCCGCGGAGGTGCCGGCCGACGCGATGTTTCCGCTCTCGGAGAAGGACGGCCCATGGCTCGTGCTGGCGGCGACGTTTCGGGGCGAAGGCGCCCGTGACGATGCCCGCCGGCTCGTGCAGGAGCTCCGCCGTGATCACCGGCTCGAGGCCTACACCCACGAGAAGTCGTTCGACTACACGGGCGAGCAGCAGGGGCTCGGCCTCAACCCCGACGGCACGCCGAAGAAGATGCGCTATGCGAATTCGGGGCAGGTGATCGAGGTGGCCGTGCTCGTCGGCGACTTCGCCTCGTTCGACGATCCGCGCGGCCAGAAGATGCTCGCCACGATCAAGGGGCTCCACCCCAAGGCCCTCTCCGGCGACGCCGGCAAGAGCCGCTCGTTCTCCGACTTCCGCCGGATGATCGGCCTCGACAAGAACGCCGCCAAGGGGCCGATGCACCTGGCGTTCGTGATTCCGAACCCGCTCCTCCCCGAAGACTACTTCTCCCGGCAGGAGGTCGACCGGTTCGTCGTCGAGATGAACGCCGACGTCACGCACAGCCTGCTCGACTGCCCCGGCCGCTACAGCGTGCGCGTGGCCACGTTCACCGGCGCCGGCACGTTCGACCAGAAGGCGATCGCCGGCGGCGACGACGACGTGAAGCTCGAAAGCCGGCTCGCCGAGGCCGCCGACAAGGCGCATCGGCTCACGCAGGCGCTGCGGCGCTCCGGCTGGCAGGCATGGGAGTTTCACGACCGCGAGTCGAGCATCGTGTGCGTGGGCAGCATCGACCAGCTGGCCGTGCCGCAGGCCGACGGCACCGCGGCCGTCCATCCTGAGGTGGTGCGGATCGTGCGCGAGCTCGGCCCCGATCCGGCGAAGCTCGCCACCGGCGCCGTGATGCCACGGATGATCGACGGCATCCTGCTCGACGTGAAGCCGAAGCCGATCGACGTGCCACGGGCACCCGGTGGCTGGCGGTGATGGACGCCGTCCGCGCCACGCTCGTGCTCGGCACGACGAACGCCGGCAAGCTCCACGAGCTCGAGGAACTGCTCGCGCCCGTGGGCATCCCCTGCCGGTCGCTCGCCGGCGAGCCGCGGGCCGTGGACGTCGAGGAGACGGGCAGCTCGTTCGCCGAGAATGCGGCGCTCAAGGCCGCCACGCAGGCCCGGGCCATCGGCGTCTGGGTGCTCGCCGAAGACAGCGGCCTCGTGGTCGACGCGCTGGGCGGGGCGCCGGGCATCTATTCGGCGCGGTTCTCGGGGGCGGGCGCGACCGATGCCGCGAACAACGCGCTCCTCCTCGAACGGCTCGCCGCGCATCGCGGGGCCGCGCGGGCGGCCCACTACGCCTGCCATGCGGCCCTGGCCGACCCGGCCGGCACGATCGTGGCCACGTCGTCGGGCACCTGCGGCGGCCTGATCGCCACGGCGCCGAGCGGCACGGGCGGCTTCGGCTACGATCCTTTGTTCATCGTGCCCGAATACCACCGCACGTTCGGCGACCTGCCGCCGGTGGTGAAGGCGGTGATCAGCCACCGGGCGCGGGCCCTGCGGGCGATGATTCCGGAGATCGTGCGTCATCTGGCGCGGGCAGGCTCCGGGGTGCGGTGAGCCTGTGCTCGATGACACGCACCACGTCGTCGGTGCCGTCGATCCTTCCGGCCAGGGCGTCGAGCGCGGGGCGGAAGGTGCCGAGGCGATCGAGAAACCCGCGGACGATCGCGGGCGTCACCTGCTCGAGAAGCGCGAAGTCGCCGCAGCCCATCCCGGCGAGGAAGTGGCTGTTCATGAGCTGCTCGGCATGCGCCCGCTCCGGGAGCAGGAGCATCGGCTTGCCGAAGTGGAGTGCCTCGCCGATGAGCTGGTTGCCGGCGGCCGAGACGAGGCAGCGGCACGCGGCGAGGTCGTCGATGAACCGCCGCTCGTCGATCGCGTGGAAGGAGACCGAGCCCACGGCATCGCGCTCGCCGAGGCCATACACCTTCACGGGCAGGCCGCAGTCGGCGAGCGTCGCCAGGGCCTGAAACGGCGTGTGCCGGCGGAGGTAGCTGAGCACGAAGCCCCCGTCGCGGGGAGCGGCCCGGCGCACCTCGTGGCGCAACAGCGGCCCCACCTGCACCACGTGCTCCCAGCCGCGTTTGAGCGGAGGACGGAAGAACGCGGACACCACCGTGTCGGTCGCCTCCGTGACGTACATCCACACCGCATGGCTCATGAGCCACGCCTGCCACTGCAGCCACCACGGCAACGACGAGAGGTCGTAGGCCAGGAGAAAATGCTGGTGATCGACGCTGACCAGCGGAATGCCCTGGCGGCCCGCGGCCCGAGGGAGCGCCGGCTCGAAGTCGGTCACGGCCAGGTCCGCGTCGAACGCGTCGAGCTCGGCGAGCATCCGGTCGACGAGCGGCCCGAGTTCACGGGCCCGGTAGTCGAGCCCCGTGGCGATCGACCGCGGCACGTCGAGCCGGCCGCTGCTGTATTGGAACACGATCCCCGGGATCGCCACGATCCGCACGCGCGGGTCGGCGGCGAACCGCTGCGTGAGAAACTCGAAGGCGTCGGCCGACGTGAAGATCAGCAGGTCGTGGCTCTCGCGGAGCCGCTCGGCGAGCGTGGCGATCCGCGTGGCATGCCCACGGCCTTCACCGCACAGGCTGATTGCGATGTTGGCCATGCTGCAGGAAGGCGAGGGTGTCGACGGTGCCCGGCGTCCATTACCATACAACAGGCGGATTCATCCCTTCATCACTCCCTCCCCATGCCAAGCCACCCCTCGGCCGCCGCCAGGCCTTCTGCCCGCGCCCTGATCGTGCTCGGCGGCCTGCTCGCCGCGCTCGCGGCCCCGGCCCTGCGGGGCGAAGAACCGCCGGCCGCCGCTGCGGCCGCGGGAACGAGCGTCGCCATCAGGGTCGGCGACTCGCCGATTTTCCAGTCGGAGCTCGAGGCGGCGGTGAGCCGCGCCGCCCAGGGCCGGGTTCTCGAGCCTGCCGCGAAGCTGCGGCTCACGGCCGAGACAGTCGAGCAGCTCGTCGACGAACGGCTGCTGCGGCGCGAGGTCGACGCGCAACAGGTGACGGTCGACGAGGACGAGGTGACCGAGGTCGTCTCGCGGATGCGCAGCCAACTCTCCCAGCGCAACGTCTCACTCGAGACGTTTCTCGCCCAGTCGGGCCGCGACGAAGCGTCGCTCCGCAGCCAGATCCGCCTGGAGGCGGCGCTCAACAAGATCCTGCTGCCGAAGCTCACGAGCGACGCCCTCGAGGCCGCTTTCGCGAAGCACCGCCGCGACATCGACGGCACGCTCGTCCGCGCGAGCCACATCGTGCTGCGGCCCGATCCCGGCCGTGGCCCCGACGCGATCCAGGACCTCGAGCGCCGCGCCGCACGGATCCGCACGGAGATCCTCCAGGGCGCCGTGAGCTTCGCGGAGGCGGCGCGCCGCCACTCGGCGGGTCCGAGCCGCCGGCAGGGCGGTGACATCGGCTATTTTCCCCGGCGCGGAGCCCTCGACGAGGAGTTCGTTCGGCAGGCCTTCGCGTTGGCCAAAGGGGAGATGTCGAAACCGTTCCCCACGGCGTTCGGCGTGCATCTCGTGATCGTCACCGACGTGAAGCCCGGCGACGCGCGGCCCGACACGCTGCGTCCCCAACTCGAGAAGCTCGTCGTGCAGGATGCGATCCGCGAGATCCTGGCCCGCGGCCGGGAGTCGACGCCGATCGACTACGCGCCGGGCGTGCCGCGCTTCGAGACGGATGCAGACCGTGGCCGGCCGGGCCGCCGCGTGGTCGTCGCGGAACCGGACGTCGACGGCGACCGGGCGACTCAGGAAGCACGGCAAACTCCGCAGGATTGAGCACTGCCGATCCAGGGATGAGTGCCGAAAGCCCGGAGCGGAAGCGACGGGGTCCACGGCGACGCGGATTTCATGGCGCGGGAAGTCAGGATTGTGAGCCCCCCGCCGCCCCGCTACCCTTCCCGGCCCCGTGATGCGTCGCTCGGAGCAGTCCACCGTGGCAGGGATCATCGTCATGAAGGTTCGCACCTGCCTGCTCATCATCTGCATGGTGGCGGTGCCGCTGGTGGCGATGTTTTCGCACAAGATCCCGCGCGAATGGCGTCTCGCCGCGCAGCGGTTCGCCCGAGGCGGGGGATTTGCCGCGGTGGAGAGCGTCGCCCGAGGCGGCGAGCCCTCCCGCGTCGAGGAGCCTGCACGAGACGCGGAGCCGGCCGTCCCGCTCGTCGACGTCGAGCCGCCTGCACGGCTGCCGTCGCCCCCCGCGCCGGCCGCCGTCTCGGTGACGCCTCCTTCCGGCGCGGGTAACGACCTGGCGCTGGTGCGGGCGGAGATCGAGCGGCAACTCGCGGCGCTCGGCGCGGTGTCGTTCGAATGCGTGCGGATGCCGGCCGGTGGCCTGCATCGCTGCTCATGCCGCGTAGCCGCCGACCCGTCGGGACAACTGCAGCGAATGTTTCAGTCGTCGAACCCCGACCCGGTCGTGGCCCTGAGGAACCTGCTCGGCCAGGTGCAGTTCTGGAAGCATCGGCTGGCCGCTCAGCCGGCGGCAGGCCATGGATCGGCCGATGCCCAGCCGGGCCGGCGCTAGCCCTCCACGAAGCGGACCATGCATCGCAAACCCACACTCGCGGGCCGCCTCACCGGCCGGCTCGCCGGCCGCCCGCAACTGCGGATCTGGACGCCACCCCTGGCGATCCAGCCGCGCCGGCCGCGCCGGCCGCCCGCCCGCCGGCGCGCGAAGCGTCCCGCAGAGACGACGGCGCCGGGCGCTCACGAACGGTCTGACGACCTCGCCCGGCTCGAGGCGGTGCTGTTCGTGTCGCGCCAGCCCCTCTCGGCGCGGCGACTGGCGAAGTTGGCCAGGCTTCCGGATGGCACCAAAGCCCGCGCACTCCTGAGGGACTTGCGGCGCCTGCAGGATGAGAGCGGGGCCGCATTTCGCGTCGAGCAGATCGCCGGGGGCTTCCAGCTGCTCACCCGATCGGCACTCGGGCCCTGGGTGCGGCGGCTCCTGGCGACGCCTCCGGAAAACCGGCTCTCGGCCGCAGCGCTCGAGACGCTGGCGATCGTGGCCTACCGGCAGCCTGTCACGCGGGCGGAAATCGAGGCCATCCGCGGGGTCGGCTGCGAGGAGATGCTGCGGCAGCTGCTCGAGCGGGACTTCGTGGCCATCGGGGGCCGCACGGAGGATCTCGGCCGGCCGCACGTGTACCAGACCACGAACCGGTTTTTGCAGGCGTTCGGGCTGGCCCGGATCGAAGACCTTCCCCGGCTCGAATCCCCGGGACCGTCGGACGCCGGTTCGGCCGCCGAAATGCCGGCCGCCCCCCCGGCCTGAATTCGGTTTGCCGCGACACTTGCACTTCCGGGAGCGGGGCGACACACTTTCCGGGCCCGTTCGAACTTCCGTCCCCACCGAGGAGCTTTTTCCGTGACGATCGTTGCGAATCCGCGAGGACATCAAGACGTGTTGGCCGCCGACGTGTTCTCCTGGAACGAATTGCCCGAGCTGATGGCCGCCGAGGAACTCTTCGATGCCGCGTCGTTCTCGCACGCGGACGATCGGGCGATCGTGGCCCGCGGTGATGAAGATGATGACGACGATGAAGATGAGGACGAAGACGACTTCGAGGATGACGAGGACGACGATCTCGACGACGAAGACGAGGACGAGGACGACGAAGATCTCGATGCCGACGACGAGGAGTGGGAGGAAGTCGACGACGAGGATGAAGACGAGGAAGAGGACGAAGAGGAATCGGAAGAGGACGATGACGAGGAGTGGGAAGACGACGACGAGGAGTGGGAAGACGACGACGAAGACGAGGATGAAGACGACGAGGACGACGACTGACCTCGTGCGTCGCGAGGACTCCTGACCTCGCGCGAATCCTCGCCCACGAAAGCGTCAGGGAGCCACTTCCGTCGCGGCCGGAGTGACGCTCGCTTCGAGCCGGAGCCGCCGTCCTTTGCGGTCGATGTCGATCCCGACGCGATCGCCGGCGGCGGCGAGTTTGGCGAGCATGTCCTGCTGATCGACGAGCGAAGCGCCGTCGATCGCCATCACCCTGTCACCGAGCTGCACGCCGGCCCGGTCCATCGGCGAGCCGGCCGACACCCGCACCACGACCGGCGCCTGCGGCTCGCCGGGATCGGCCCGCGTGCCGAGGCCCCACCGCGGCCGCGTGCCCGCGGTCACCATCTCCGCCGCCGGCGCCTCGAGCGCCCGCTTCGTGCCGGCCGACTCGCCGCGGCACTGGGGCCGAAACGCCCTGGGCGGCCGTGGGTCGTCGGCGATGGCGGTCACGAAGTCGAGCGTCAATCGGGCGACCGGCTCGATCCCCGCGTAGTTCACGAGATGCGTGTCGTCGCTCGGGCGGTGGTACTGGTCGTGGAGCCCCGTGTGGAACATGACGGTGGGGATCTTCGCGGCGATGAAGGGATAGTGGTCGGAGTCGTCGGTGATCTCCCAGTCGTAGACGAGCTCGAGATTCGCAGCGGCGTTCGCGTCGAGGCACGTGCCGCGAAGCCCCTCGGCCGTCCGTGCCCCATACACCTCGACCCGCTCCCCGCGGAGGCGGCCGATCATGTCGAGGTTCACGGAAAACACGATTGTGTAAGGGGCCAGGGCCGCGGGCCGCACCCGCAGGAAGTGGTAGGAGCCGAGCAGGCCCTTCTCCTCGCCGTCCCAGAACGCGATCAGGATCGGGCGGCGGGGGCGGCTTGGAAGGTGCCCGATCGCCTCCGCGATCTCGAGCAGCCCGGCCACTCCCGAGGCGTTGTCGTCGGCACCGTTGTGGATGTAGCCGGTGGGCCCGTAGCTGTTGCTCGCGTTGCCGTAGCCGACGTGGTCATAGTGAGCGCCGACCACCACGAGCTCCTTCTCGACCGCCGGATCGCTGCCTGGAATGAGCGCGAGGATGTTGCGCATCCCGCCGAAGTTCTGGAAAAACGTGCCCTGGTCGCCGGCCGGTTCGACGGCGAGCTTTTCGAGCGCCGCCACGATGTAGGCGCCGGCGGCACGGCCGCCGCGGCTGCCCCCCTCGCGCCCCTCGAAGGAGTCGTCGGCGAGGGCATGGACATGGCGGCTCGCCTCGTCGGCCTGGATGCTCGCGTGGGCCGCCGACATCCGTTCGGCGGCGCGGGCCGGGCTGCATACGGCTGCCGGGAGCGTCGCGAGCAGCATCCATGCGGAAATCGGCCAGGCTGGTTTCGTCATGGGTTCGTGCCGCCTCCTTGCGGGACTCCGGTTTGCGGTCAAGAATAGAACTGCGATCATTCTCTCCGTCCACGGGAATTTTCGCGGGTTCGGAGAGGTGGCAGAGTGGTCGAATGCGCGTCTTTGCTAAAGACGTGTCCGGTCAAAAGCTGGACCGCGGGTTCGAATCCCGCCCTCTCCGCTGGTTGATAAACCTCGAATCAAACATGCCTTGTTTCCAAGGCTCTTTGAGCAGCGCGTCATTGTTCACCTCCGTGACTGTGCTGAAACTGTGTTGATCAACCTTTCGTCCCGCGGCTGCCGCGGGGCGACTGTGCTGAAACTGTGCTGATGCCCTTCCGCCCTCGGGCGGGCTTGGCGGGGCCGGCGGCCTGGCGGCGCTCGGCCAGCTGCCGCATGGTCACCTGGGCC
>JBJSZP010000346.1:0-2181 GCA_046090365.1 Planctomycetia bacterium | reverse complement strand
CTTGAGACCCTCATCGCAGTCCGCCAGCACACGCTCGCGCAGATCCATCGAATACGCTTTCATGGAGACCTCCTTCCGTGAAGGCTCCCATGTTGCCCAATCTTTCCAGAGGGCGCTAGATTGATTTGAGAAGCGCTCTAGACCAAGGCATGCCAGGCTGAAGCCTGTCCTACGCGTCTGCTCCCGTGAGGAACGTCTCGAGTTGCTTCGAGCGCACCGGGTGCTGGAGCTTCTTCACCGCCTTGGCCTCGATCTGCCGGACACGCTCGCGGGTGACGCGGAAGATCCGCCCCACCTCCTCAAGCGTGTAGGTGTAGCCGTCGGTGAGGCCGTAGCGCAGGCGGATGATCTCCCGCTCGCGGTAGGTGAGCGTCTTCAGCAGCGACTCGATGCGGTCCTTGAGGAGGCCGTTGGTCGTGGCCTGCGTGGGGCTCTCGACGCCCACGTCCTCCACGAACTCGCTGAAGCTCGCGTCTTCGCTCTCGCCCACGGGGCGGTCGAGGCTCATCGGCTGGCGGCCCATGTCGATCACGCGGCGGGCCTCCTCGAGGCCCACGTCGGCGGCCTGCGCGATCTCCTCGACAGTCGGCTCGCGGCCGAATTCGTGGAGCAGCCGCTTGGCGGTGGTGCGCAGCTTCGAGAGCACGTCGATCATGTGCACCGGGATGCGGATCGTGCGCGACTGGTCGGCGATCGCGCGGGTGATCGCCTGGCGGATCCACCACGTGGCGTAGGTCGAGAACTTGAAGCCGCGGCGATACTCATACTTGTCGACCGCCCGCATCAGGCCCGTGTTGCCCTCTTGGATGAGGTCGAGAAACGACAGGCCGCGGTTGCGGTATTTCTTGGCGATCGAGACGACGAGCCGGAGGTTGGAGGCGGAAAGATTGCGCTTCGCGGCCTCATATTCCTCCTGGAGCTTGTCGAGCATGCCCACGCGCTTGCGGAGCGACTTCGGGCTCTCGAGCGTGGTGAGCATCAGGTCGCGGAGTTCCTTGCGCAGGTCGGCCCGGTCGTCGCGCGAGGCCTCGCCGGCGGCCATCGCCCGCAGGTCCTGCTGGAGCCGGTCCATGCGCGACGACATGCCGCGGAGGAGCTTCATCAGGGGCTGCACGCGGCGGGTGCGGAGCGAGAGCTCCTCGACGAGCGTCAGCGACTTGGCCCGGTTGCGGCGAAACCGCGTGCGGGCGGCGAGGGCGTCGGCCGGCGAGGTGCGCCGGCTGATGAGGAGGCGGAAGTCGGCCTTGCTCTCCCCGATCAGGTGGTCGAGCGTGGCGAGGTTGTGCGGCATCCGCGCCGTGATCTGCTCCTTCGTGAGCCGCTCCGTGAGCGACACCTTGATCGTGCGGTCGAAGGGCAGCGAGCCTTCGTGCACCCGGCGGAGCGTGTCGACGGTGGCCCGCAGCGAGTAGGCGCAGCCGAGGATCGCGCGGCGGAACCGCTTGCGCGTCACCTCGATCCGCTTGGCGAGGGCGATCTCCTCCTGCCGCGTGAGGAGCGGGATCTCCGCCATCTGCGCTAAGTACATACGGATCGGGTCGTTGGCGGCGTTCGACGGGGCCGTGGTGATCGCCTCATCGCGCCGCGGCTTCGCGGGGGCGGCCTGCGGGGCGCCGGCGGCGTCCTGCGGCACGGGCGGCGTGTCGACGAGATCGATCCCCTTGTCCTCGAGGGCCACGAGGAGCGCGTCGATCTTTTCGGGATCGACCGCCTCGTCGGGCAGGAACGCGTTGACCTGGTCGAACGTCAGGTAGCCCTGGGAGAGGCCGGTGGCAATCAGGGCGCTGAGCTCGTGGTCGCCGTGGTGGGACACGTTCGGGGCCTGCGGGGCCGGGGTCGCGTTCGAGGAAGTCGAGGAAGTCGTGCGCATCATGGTCTCCTTCACCATCGTACCGTCACTCGCGCACCGCCCCCCGACCGGCCCGGGCGAAGTCCGGGGCCGATCGATTGCAGCGACGAGGCGGGCACCCTCACCCATCCTTGGGTTCGGACATGCCCTGGGCGGCCCGCCGCTGGGCGACGAGCCGTTCCAACAAAACTGCCTCCGAGCCGGGATCCAGCCGGGAGGATTTCAGGGCTCGGGCGCTGGCCTGCGCCTGCCGCTGGGCGGAGCGGCGTCGCAGGGCGTCCTCGAGATGGTGCAGGCGCTCGGCCGGGTCGACGGGGCCGCGTTCGGCGGTC
>JBJSZP010000345.1:0-6407 GCA_046090365.1 Planctomycetia bacterium | reverse complement strand
ATCCCGTCGCCGGACGTTCGCCTTCGCCCTCCAGGCTCCGGCTCACTCGACTCCGGCTGCGCTTCGCCATCCATGGCTGCGCTTGCCTGCATACGCCTGCTCCAGGACACGGGGAGCCCGAAGCCTCCTCAACTGGAAAGGGGGAGGCGAGGGGTTGCCCCTACCATTGAGCCGGCGTATGCAGGCAAGCGCAGCCATGGATGGCGCAGCGCAGCCGGAGTCGAGCGAGCGGAGGGCTGGAGGCCCGCAGTGAGCGTCCGGCGAGGTGGTACGGGGCAACCCCGAGCCGGCGCGCGCTCAACGCAGTTGATTTTGGAAACTCGCAAGCCCGTCCGGCCGAAAGTGCGCGTCTTCGTGGCCGCGACGTCTACACTGCCCTCGTCATGGCCAGTGCCTCTCCATCGTCGTCACGGTCGCCGTGGTGGCACGACCGCCGTGCACGGGATCTCGTCGTCGTGGGCGTGGTGCTCGTCGCGAGCGGGCTCGTGCACGCCGTCGTCTGGGGGTTCACGGGTGGCCCGTGGGAGGGGCCCGTCACGTGGCGGAAGCCGATCCTGTTCGGCATCTCGGGCGGGCTCACGAGCCTCTCGCTCGCGTGGGCGTGGGCACAGCTGCCGCGGCGCACGGGCGACGCCTGGCTCGCCGCTGCCACGGCCTGGGCGCTGTTCGTCGAGGTGGCGCTCATCGACCTGCAGGCCTGGCGCGGCGTCGCGAGCCACTTCAACCGCTCGACGCCGCTCGACTCGTTCCTCTACGACGCCATGGGCCTCCTGATCCTGTTCGTAACGTTCGTGTCGATCGATCTCATGGTGCGATTCTTCACGCAGCGCACGCTGCTCGCCCCGGACATGCTCCTCGCGGCCCGAGCGGGGCTCGTGTTTCTCGTGTGGTCATGTCTGCTCGGCGTCTGGGTGAGCGTGTATGGCGACATCCGCACGGCGGCGGGGCTGGCGCCCGAGACATTCGGAAATGCCGGCGTGCCGAAGTTTCCGCACGGCGCGGTGATCCACGCGCTCCAGTGGCTGCCGCTCCTTGCCTGGGCGGCCCGCCGGGCGGGGATGCCGACGAGCCGTCGATTTCCCCTCGTGGCCTCGGCCACTCTCGGGACAGCGCTGCTCGGCGGCTTTTCGCTCCTCCAGACGCTCGCCGGCCGAGCCCGGTTCGACACGACGCCGCCCGCGTATGCGCTCCTGGTGGCGGCCGTGGTGTGCCTCGCGGTGCCAGTCTGGATCACGGCATGGGCATGGGCCGCGAAATCGTTCGCCCCCGGGTAGCCGAGCGCGGGCCTCTGTCGGCCGCCACGAGCAAATCGTCCGTGTGGCTCGCTTGAACAAATATATACGCCTGTATACTTTGTCCGGCGGCCGCCTTCGCGGGATACACTTCGCACATGGCTGCTGCGTCGGACATACCGAACAAAAACCCCTTTGCCCAGATGCCAGGGCCGAGCGTCGTGACGTTTGGTTTCGACGTGCTCGACCGCGTGGAGCAGGCGGTGGCCATGGTGAAGGAGCGTCTCAAACGTGCCGTGACGGCGCTCGACGCCGCGGGCATTCCCCACGCCGTCGTGGGCGGGCATGCCGTCGCCGCATGGGTCGCCAGGATCGATCCGGCCGCCGTCCGCACGACCGTCGATGTCGATCTCTTGATCGAGCGCCAGGATCTGCCACGGGCGATCGTCGCCCTGGAGGCCGTGGGCTTCGTCCATGCGTTCACGTTCGGAATCAACATCTTCGTGGATGGCCCGCAGGGGAAGGCCCGCGAGGCGGTGCATATCCTCTTCGCCGGCGAGCCGGTGAAGCCGGCCGACCTCGCGGCAGCTCCGGAGCTCGCTGCCTCCCACACGCTCGATGGCTACCGAATCGTCGATCTCGAGCGGCTCATCACGATGAAGCTCACGGCATACCGAGACAAAGATCGCACACACCTTCGCGACATGATCGATGTCGGGTTGATCGACGCCACGACGCTTGCGCGCGTGCCCGCCGTGCTCCGCCCACGGCTTCAGCACCTGCTCGACAATCCCGACGGGTGAGCTGCTTCCAGCGGCAGGTACCCCCGGCTGTCGCACCACGAAAGATTTTCGACGCTTTTTAGCGTGTGGTCACGCCACTCCCCGCTGCGTACATTCCGGAAAATGATCTTCTCTCACGCCATCGTGCAACCCGCTGTATCGCTCCGGCATGCCATCGCCGCAGGGATGCTGGCCTTGGTCGCCGGCCTTCCTCCCGCCGCCGGCGACGACGCGGCGTGGCTCCGCGGCGGCACGCTCTTGTTCGAAGACTCGTTCGACCGCGAGGAAGACGGCAACCTCGCCAAGGCGATCGGCAACGGCTGGAACAGCGCCACGGCCGACCGCGTGCCCGACGTCAAGCAGGCCGATCTCGACGGCGGCGTGCTCAAGGTGATCGACGAGCCGCGGGCCGGCCATCAGCCGCACATCCACCATGAGGCCGGCTTCGAGGACGGCGGGGCGATCTTCCGCTTCAGGCTTCCCGCGGCGGGCAAGCCCGCCTCGCTGATGGCCGGATTCGTCGATCGCCAGACACCGGGCGTCCACGCCGGCAAACTCTGCTACGCAATCATCTCCGTGCAGCCGCCCCGGATCACGCTCGCCGACTTTAAGACCGGCGGCGCGAACCTCGAGATCAAGAAACACCGTGAGGAGTTTCTTGCGCGGAAGGAAAAACTTCCCGCCGATCTGGCGGCTCTGCTCGCGACCAAGTCGCGGAGCTTTGCGTGGCCGGCCGACGACGCCTGGCACGAACTCGTGCTCGTCACGGAAGGCGACGAGATGCGGGTCGCGCTCGACGGCAAGCCGCTCGGCAGCCACCGCTCGGAGGGCTTCGGCCACCCGACGAAGCGCTGGTTCAGCTTCCTCATGACCCCGTCGGCCTGGATCGACGACGTGCAGGTCTACCGCGTGAAGTAGGCCAGGCGTCGACGCGCAAAAACGTCATCCCATAACCACGCCGGCCCGATCGCTCCACTCGATGCCGAGCCCCGGCGCAGCGGGCACTTCGTAGCGGCCGCCTTCGCACCGCAAGGGCTCGGCGAGGAAAGCGTTGGCCGTCGCCAGCACATTCGGGTTGAACTCGCAGAGGTCGCAGGTGCTCGCCGCCGCCGCCACGTGGATCGCGGCGGCCACCTGCGGCCCCATCGCGATGCTCAGGTGCGGGATGACCGGCCCCGCGAAGGCCCGGGCGATATCCATGAAGCCCGTGATCCCCACGCGGCCGAGGTCGGGCTGCAGGATCTTGGCGATCGGCAGGAAGGGCTCGAGTTCACCGAGCGAGCGATAACTTTCCCCGACCGCGATCGGCGTCGTGATCGCGGCAGCCAGCGCCGCGTGGCCCGCCACGTCTTCGGGATAGAGCGGGCACTCGAGCCACCGGGCCCGGCGGGCGTCGAGTTCGCGGGCCATCGCGACGGCGCCCTCCGGCGGGAGGTGCCAGAGGGCATCGACGGCGAACTGCATCCCGGCGGGGAGCGCATCGGCAACGGCGAGCAGGTCGGCCCAGTCGGATTCGAAATACAGTTTCACCAGGGAAATCCCCGCGGCGGCATGCCGCGCCGCGAAGGCGGCCCGCTCCGCCGGCGTCGCTCCCGAGGTGCCGCTCAGGTACGCCTCCACGTGCCGCTTCGGCTCGGCCGCGAGCAACTGTGCCACCGGCTTCCCGGCGAGCTTGCCGGCCAAGTCCCAGAGGGCGATGTCGACGCCGCTCATCGCGTCGCGCATGAAGCCGCCGGAGTGGCCGCGGACCCGCATCGTGGCATACATCCGCTCCCAGAGTTCGGCGATCCGTCCGGCGGAGCCGTCGAACGCCTCACCGACGAGCGCGGGCCGGAGCAGCAGGTTCACGATCGAGCCCGCCACCTCGGGCGCGAGGGGCGCCTGCGCCTCGCCCCAGCCCACGAGACCGTTCGAGAGCTCGACCCGCACGAGGCAGGTCTCGAAATCGACGGAATAGAGCACTGGGTAGGCCGTCGACCAACGATAGGTGCCGCCGCCCGTGAGCATCGTCGGCGAGCCGGCCGTGCCGCGGGCGGCGGCGAAATCGCGGGGGAGCCTCACGGGGATCGCGGTCAGGGATTCGATGCGCATGGCTGGTGGAGAAACCTCACGGGGCGAGGGGACGGCGGACGAGCCTTTGCGTCACCACGTATGAGAGCGGATGGAGCAGGCCCATGAGCAGGAACACGGCCCCGTAGCCGAACGACTCGACGAGCACTCCCGTGAGCCACGTGAACAGCGTACCCCCCAGGCCCGTGCCGAAGGCGAGCATCCCCGAGGCCCTGCCCACGACCGCCTTGGGATAGACGTCGTTCGTGAGCGTGCTCTGGCTGGTCTTCCACGCCATGTGCGCAAACGTGACCACGCAGATGATCGTGATCGCGAGCCACGAATCGCTGCGGTCGATCAGGAGCGAGAGCGGCATCAGCAAGGCGGCGGGCAGCATCACGGCGAGCCGGGCCCGGATCGGGTTCCAGCCCCGGGCCACGAGCCGGCCGCTCGCCCACCCGCCCCCGAGCGCTCCGAGGTCGGCCGTGAGGTAGGGCAGCCAGGCGAGCATCCCCATCTGGGCCATCGAGAACCCGCGCTCCTCGACGAGATACGTGGGCAGCCAGAAGAGATAAAACCACCACACCGGATCGGAGAGACACCGGGCCACCAATAGCCCCCACGTCTGCGGATGCCCGAGCAGGCTCCGCCACGGCACCTTTTGCTTCGGGGCGGCATCGCCAGACGGTTCTCCCTCGAGCACGAGCGCCTGCTCTTCCGGCGTGATCAAGGGGTGCCTCTCGGGCGCGTGGTAGAGCAGCAGCCAGAACACGAGCCACACGAAGCCGAGGGCCCCGGTCACGAGAAACGCGGGCTGCCAGCCGTAGGCCGCGTTGATCCACGTGATCACCGGCGGGGCGATGATGGCGCCGATCGTCGCCCCGGCCTGCACGAGCCCGTGCACGAACGCCCGCTCCTGCGCCGGATACCACTCGCTCACCGCCTTGAATGCGGCCATGAAGTTGCCCGACTCGCCGAGCCCGAGGAGAAACCGCAGGCCCCCGAGCGACCAGGGCCCGCGGGCGAACGCGTGGGCCATGTTCGCCGCCGACCACCACACCATGAACCCGGCGAGCGCCCGGCGGGTGCCGAACCGGTCCACGAGGACGCCGGAGCCGATGTACATCACCGTGTAGGCGGCCAGGAACGCCGTGAGGATGTTGGCGTAGTGCGCGTCGGTGACGCCGAGCTCGGCCTTGAGCACGGGCGCCAGCACCGAGAGCGTCTGCCGGTCGACGTAGTTGATCACCGTCGAGAGGAAGAGAAGCCCGGCGATCCACCAGCGGAGACGTGGGATCTGCATCGCTATCGCCTCGGCGTCAGTCCCACGAAGCCCGGAGCGGAAGCGACGGGGCCTGCGTCACGGGAATACTCAAAGCTCAAGAGGTGCGGTCGGCGAGTTCGCGCAGCACGGCGAGCTCGGCGACGCTCGCCCCGTCGAGGGCGGCGGTGGGATGGCGGACGTGGGCCGAGGCGATCACGCCGGCCGCCACGAGGTTGTGCTTCTGGGCCGACACGCCGAGCCCCGGCTGGAGCTGAAACCGCAGCAGCGGCAGGATCCGGGTGAACACCCGCCACGCGGCGGCGGTGTCGCCCGCCTCGAGGTGGTTCCAGATCGCCACGAGATCGCGGGTGCGGTCGCTGCCGGGCATCTGGCCGCGCACGCCGCGCTCGAACTCCTCGATGAAAAACTGGCAGTTGAGCCCGCCGAAGAGCGTGAGCGCGTCGCCGGCCGCCTTCACGAGGGCCGTGCACTTGGCCGGCGTAGGCGGCGCCTCCACCTTCACGTAGTTCACGTGCTCGATCTCCCGGCCCATCCGGGCGAGGAGCGCCGGCGGCATCGTCACCTGCGTCATGAGCGGGGCATCCTGCACCATGATCGGGATCGTCACGGCCTTCGAGATCGCCTCGAAGTAGTGCATGAGGCCGTCGCCGTCAGTCTTGAGAAAATAGGGGGGCAGCACCATCAGGCAGGCGGCGCCGAGGTCTTCCATCTCCTTGCTCAGTTCGACCGCCGCATCGGTGCCGGTGTGGCCGCTCGACGCCACGAGCGGCACGCGGCCCTTCACCCGCTTCGCGATCCGCCGCATGAGCTCGATCCGCTCGGCCGCCGAGAGCGTGTAGCCCTCGCTCGCGTTGCCGAAGAGGCCGAGGCCGTGGGCGCCCTCGGCGAGCAGGTGGTCGATGAGCCTGTCCTGGCTCTCGAAGTCGATCGAGCCGTCGGGGTGGAACGGCGTGTTGGCGATCGGATAGACGCCGGCAAGCGGGGTGTGGTTCATCGGATGGCGCTCGACCACCGACGATACCAAACGCCGGATGGATGGCGGATTCGGGAAGAATTTGG
>JBJSZP010000344.1:0-771 GCA_046090365.1 Planctomycetia bacterium | reverse complement strand
GTGGAGAAGGTGCAGGCCGACTTTGAGCCCGCCGAGGCCACCGGCAAGGGGAACGATGTCGACAACATGTTCGAGCTGTTCCGCGCCAAGCAGGCGGGCGACCCGAAGATCGCGAAGTCGAACTTCGTGGACCGGGCGGGCCCGCTCACCGAGACGATCCTGCTCGGCAACCTCGCCGTGTGGGCGGCCGCCCAGGGCGGCCCCGGCGGCGCGATGGGCGAGTGGGGCGAGAAGGTGGAGTGGGACGCGAAGAACCTCCAGGTCACGAACCTCGCGGCGCTCAAGACGCCCCGCGTGGCCGAACTGATCAAGCCGGTGTATCCCGCCGGCTACACGCTCGACACCTGAACGTGGCCCCGCACTTTAAAGAAGAGGATGCGATGGCAACGGCCCTGCGCAGCGTATCGAACCCCGGACATTCCCCTTTCGCAGACCCCGTCGCTTCCGCTCCGGGCTTTCTGGGTTCAGCGCAGGGTCGGATGTTTCGATCGCCAGGCATGCTTCGCCCGTGGCGGCTGCTGGCGGTGGTGGCCGTGCTCTGCGGCATCGGCGGCACGCCTTCGCTGGCTGACGATGCCGCCATCCTCGAGCGGCTCGCGGCGGTCGGTGCCAAAAGCTCCTTCGCCGACGGCGACGCCCGGCACGTGACGGAGATCGTGGTCGCTGACGGCTCGCAGCTGACCACCGCCGACATCGCCGCGATCGGGCGCCTGCGCGGGCTGCGGAAGCTGCAGATCCACAATTGCCGCACCCTCGACGACGCGGCCGTCG
>JBJSZP010000343.1:0-9080 GCA_046090365.1 Planctomycetia bacterium | reverse complement strand
ACGCGTGGATCGCGCACCTGCGTGAGGATGGCCATGCTGACCACCTCGCGCACCGCCTCGGCCGCCTTCAACTGACGTCGGGAGCTCACGACAGCGTCCGCGCGACTTCCTCGATCCGATAGCATTCGAGGATGTCGCCCTCCTTGACATCGTTGAATCCGGCCACCTTGATGCCACACTCGAGCCCGTCGCGCACCTCCCGGGCGTCGTCCTTCTCCCGCTTCAGCGACTCGATGCCGTAGTCGCCGATCACACGGCTGTCGCGGATCACCCGCAGGCGGCCGTTCCGGGCGATCACGCCCGCGATCACGCGGCAGCCGGCGATCACGCCGAGCCGGCTGATCGAGAAGGTGCGCTGGACCACGGCGCGACCGAGATCGGCCTCCCGCTTCTCCGGCGCGAGCATCCCCTCGAGGGCCTTCTTCAGGTCGTCGGTGACCTGGTAGATGATCTCGTACCGCCGCACCTGCACGCCGCGGTCTTCGGCGAGGCCCCGGGCGCGCTCGTCGGGCACCACGTTGAAGGCGATGATCACGGCATCCGAGGCGTCGGCCAGCTGCACGTCGGCCTCGGTGACGCCACCGACGGTCGCCTGCAGCACCCGGATCTTCACCTCGGGATGCTCGAGCTTCTGGAGCTCCTTGAGAATCGCCTCGATCGAGCCGCGCACGTCGGCCCGGAGGATGAGGTTGAGCGTGGGGGCCTTCTCCGCGCCGAGCCGATCGTGGAGGTTTTCGAGCGTGACGTGCACCGGGGCTCCCGCCAGGCTGCTCTGGCGGCGGATGTCGCTCCGCTTCAGCGCCACTTCCCGGGCCATCGCGATCGAGTCGACCACCTGGAACCGGTCGCCGGCGCCGGGGGGCGTGTCGAGGCCGCTCACGAACACCGGGAATGCGGGCCCCGCCTCGGTCACCTTCTTCTTCGTGGTCGTGTCCGTCATCGCCTTGACGTTGCCGCTCGCCTCGCCGCACACGACGGCGTCGCCGACCTTGAGCGTGCCCTTCTGCACGAGCAGGCAGGCCACGACGCCGCGGCCCTCGCTGATCGATGCATCGAGACAGACTCCGGCGGCCGCACGGTCGGGATTGGCACGGAGGTCGTGGAGCTCGGCGATCGTGAGCAGCGTGTCGAGGAGGTGGTCGACACCCTCGCCGGTGACGGCGCTCGTCTTCACCACCTCCGTCTCACCGCCCCACTCCGTGGGCAGGAGCTCGTTCGCCGCGAGCTGCTGATAGACCTTTTGGACGTCGGCGCCCGGCAGGTCGATCTTGTTGATGGCCACGACGATCGGCACGCCGGCGGCCTTGGCGTGGCTGATCGCCTCCTCGGTCTGGGGCATGAGGCCGTCGTCGGCGGCGACCACGAGGACGGCGCAGTCCGTGACGTTGGCACCGCGGGCCCGCATCTGCGTGAAGGCCTCGTGCCCAGGCGTGTCGACGAACGTGATCGGCTGGTCGTTCCGCTTCACGGTGTAGGCCCGCATGTGCTGCTTGATGCCGCCGCTCTCGCGGGCGGCCACGTTGCTGCCGAGAATCTTGTCGAGGAGCGACGTCTTGCCGTGGTCGACGTGGCCCAGGAAGGTCACCACCGGCGCCCGCGGCACCCGCAGCGCCGGATCCTCGTCGACCGCGTCGAAGCCCGCGAGCAGTTCCTTCTCGAGGTCTTCGGCCGTCTTCAGGTCGAGCTGGACGCCGAGTTCGGCCGCGAGCAGCTCCACCGTGTCGCGATCGAGCATCGATCCCATGCTGGGCATCGACTCCATGCCGAACGTGAGCAGCTTCTTGAGGACCTCGCTTGCGGACAGGCCGATGGCCTCGGAGAAGGCCCGCACGGTGCACGGCACCTGGATCGATGCGTTCGTCTTCCGCGGCGCGGCCGTCGACACGGCTGAACCGCGGCGCTGCCGGGGGCCGCGACGTCGCCGCAGCCCGTCGTCATCGTCGCCGAGCGGACCGCGGCCATCGGACGTGCGCTTGCGATTGAGCTGGCGCGCCTCGCGGCCGCCGAGCAGGTCGTCGCCGCCGCCGGGCTGCGACTTGCCCGGGGTGCGCCTCGGCCGCACGCCCGGCTCCATTGGTGGTGGCACGGGAAGCATCCCGCCCCGCACGCCTCCACGCAGCGGCGGCCCACCCGCTCCGGTCCGCAGCCGCGCCGCCTCGGCCTGCTGTGCGTGCTTCCGCATGTGGTCGGCGAGCGGCTTCGCGCCGCCGGCCTTGGCGCTGCGGATCGCGTCGAGCGGCAACTTGACGTCGGGCTTCTGGGCCACCGGCTCCTGGGTGGTCCGCGCGGTGGGTGCCGGCCGCGACGCCGCCGGCAGCGGGGCGATCTTGAAGGCGGGACGGGGCATCGGCTTCGGGCCGTCGCCTCCCGCCCGCTGGCCGGCTCCGCCCAGCGGGCGTCCTGCGGCGGGCTTGGGCGCGGCGGGCTTCGTCGCCTCGGGCTTCGCCTCGGCCGCCGGCCCGGCGGGCGGCTCGGGGGCCTTGCCGCGGGCCACGCCGGCCGGGGCGATGTAGTCTTCGCGCTTGAGCGTCGGCGCCGGCCGCACCGGGGCGGCGACCTTCGCGGGCGCGGCGCCGGCGGGCGCTGCGGGGCGGGACTTCGCGGCGATGAACTCCTTGAGCTTGACGACCTCTTCGTCGGTCATGCTCGCGAGCGCGGACCCTTTGTCCTGGATGCCGGCGCGCGTGCACAGGTCGACCAGCTCCTTGCTGTCGATCTTGAGTTCCTTCGCCAATGTATAGATGCGAACCGCCACGCCACCCTCATCCGGCCATGTGAATCAGGTTGTTCATCCTCGCCGCCACCGCCCTCGCCATCAATCTCCGATCCATTCCGATCCGCGACCATCACGCACCGCCGTCGGACGCGCCGCCCCCGCTGGAAGCCACCGCGTCGACCCCGCCGGCAGCCTGCCGGGCGGCAGCCTCGGCGGCATCCGCCTCCGCCGTCGCCTTCGCGATCCGCTCCTGCTCGCGCTGCTTACGCCGCTCGTCGGCGGCCGCCTCTTCGGCGAGCTGGGCCCGCCGCTCGGCTTCGGCGACGATCGCATCGACCGTCTCCGGCGACAGGCCGCCGATCTCCATCAGGTCGTCGGGCTCGATCACCGACAGGTCGTCGTACGAGAGGAAGCCCTCGCCCACGAGCCGCTCGGCCACCGATTCGTCGAGGCCCTCGATCGAGGAGAAGCCGGTCACGGCCCGCTCGATCTGCTGGTCGAGCTCCTCGCGGGTCATGATCTCGATGTCCCATCCGCAGAGCTTGCTGGCCAGCCGCACGTTCTGCCCGCGGCGGCCGATGGCGAGCGACAGTTGGTCCTCGCGGACGAGCACGATGCCGCGGCCGAGCATCTGGCAGAGGATCACCTCGTCCACCTCGGCCGGCTGGAGCGCATTCGGCACGAGCACCTGGAGGTCGTCGCTCCAGCGGACGATGTCGATCCGCTCGCCACCGAGCTCCTCGACGATGTTCTTGATCCGGTTGCCGCGCACGCCCACGCAGGCCCCGACGCAGTCGACGCGGGAGTCGGAGCTGATCACGGCCACTTTGCTGCGATAGCCCGGCTCGCGCGAGATCGCCCGGATCTCGATCACGCCGTCTGCGATCTCGGGAATCTCCTGCTCGAACAGCCGCTGCACGAGCTGCGGCCGGATGCGCGAGAGGATGATCTTCACGCGGCTGCCGACCTTGCGGACCTCGAAGATCGTGGCCCGGATCCGCTCGTTGGGGTGATAGCTCTCGCCCGGGATCTGCTCGCTGCGGGGCAGGATGGCCTCGGTGCTGCCGAGCGTGACCGTGGCGGTCGCGCCCTCGAAGCGGGTGACGACGCCGGAGACCATCTGCCCGATCTGCTCCTCGAACTCGTCGTGGATCGAATCCCGCTCCGCCTCGCGGATCTTCTGGATGATCACCTGCTTGGCCGTCTGGGCGCCGATCCGGCCCGACAGCTCCTGGGTGTCGATCTCGACGCCGTCACGGCTGCCGCTGACGCGGCCGTCGGCCCGGTCGATCGTGATGCTGATCTGGGCGTCCTCGCCGTACTGCCGCTGGAGCGCCGTGACGAGGGCGGCCTCGATCGCCTGAAAGACGATCTCCTTGTCGATGTTCTTGTCGCGATGGATCGCGTCGACGATGCGGAGAATTTCTTCTGGCTTCATGGGGTTCTCGGAGGGCGCTTCGCGGGCCTGTCGGCATGCAGTCGAAGCCTATGGCGAGCCGGCGAACCGACGCCATATACGACCTGGGCGCCGCAGCCCTCCCTGCGGAAGGCTTGGAAGCGTATCCGTGAACCAGCAGCCAATCGAACTCGACGCAACCCGTGAAAGGTATTGCACCTGCGACCGACTGTCAAGCAGCCCGGCCCCCGTGCAGGGCTCGCTCAGGCCGAGAGGTCCCAGCCGCGGATCACGACCGAGCCCGCCTGACCCTGCGGGGTCACCGCCGAGGAAATGAACGCGTTGCCGGCGGCATCGCCGCTCCGGGCGGGCCGAATCGGGCAGTCGGGATCGGCCGTGTCGTGGTTGAGCAGCGGGAACAGCGTTCGCTCCCGGAGCGCGAGGAGGCTCGCGATGCACTCCACGACGCCGCTGCCCGCGCCGAGGTTGCCGAAATGGCTCTTCGCCGCCACGGTCGGCAGGTCGGCGGCGGCGGAGCCGAGGGCGTCGTGCATCGCGGCGGCCTCGTCGCGATCACCCGTCACGGTGCTCACGCCGTGGGCGTGCACGTGCCCGAGCTGATTTGCGGCGACACCGGCCATCTCGATGGCCCGGCGCATCGCGAGGGCCACGGCCCGACGGCGGACGCCGACTCCCGCGGCATCGCTCGCATGCCGGGCGGCGTGCCCCACGATCTCGCCGTAGATGCGGGCGCCCCGGCCGCGGGCGTGATCCAGCTCCTCGAGCACGAGCACCGCCGCCCCCTCGCCGAGCACCATTCCCTTGCGGTCGCGATCGAACGGCCGGCTCCAGCGGGCCGGGTCGCCGTCGCCGAGGGCCACCTGCTCGCTCTGGAGCGCGTGCACCGTCTTCATCGGGTGCACACGGGTGCCCGTCGCCCCGGCGAGCATCACGTCGGCCGCGCCGCGCTGGATCGTCATCGTGGCCTCGCCGATCGCGAGGTGGCCGCTGGCCTCCCGCAGCGTCACCGAGTTGCTCGGCCCGCGGAGGTCGTTGTAGATCGCGATGTGGCTGGCAGGCATGTTGGGCAGATACTTGAGCAGCCAGAGCGGGTTGAGCAGGGGCATCCCGTCGGCCGCCCAGCGGTCGAACGCGAACGAGCCGTCGGCGGCCCGGCAGGCGGCCACGCCGGCGGTGAAGTCTTCGGGGAGCGTGAGCATGTAGTCGGAGCCGAACACGCACCCGAACCGCTCGGGCCGGTGCTGCTCGGGCGTGATGCCGCAGTCGTGCAGCGCCCGCTGGGCCGCGGCCACCGCCATCTGGCTCTCGCGGCACATCACCTTGAGCCCCTTGCGGATCGCCTTCTTGCGCTCGCCGTCGAGCGGACCGAAGTTCTCGATCTCGCCGGTGAACTCGCGGGCTTCGGCCGCGTGCCGGAGCGGCAGGCCTTCGGGCGGAAACAGCTGGATCGGCCCCACGGCGCTCGTCCCGGCGACGAGGCCCTGCCACAGCGAATCGAGCGTCAGCCCGAGCGGACAGACCACCCCCATGCCCGTGATCACGACCCGACGCTCCGGCATTGCACTCATGAATCGATCTTCCTTCCACTGGACAGGGGGCACACGCGGCCCGGCAGCACGCGCGACGGATTATGGCGCGGCGCCCAGCCTGGGCTCCACCACCATGACCACGTCGGTCCGCTTCGCATCGGCGAGGAGGGTGGCCGAGCCGGCGGCATTCTGCCCCGGAACCGGCCAGGGCACCAAGCCCAGCCCCACCACGAGCACCTGGTTGGCCGGCCAGCGGAATCGTTCCCCGACGCGCACCGCCGACAACTGCGGCACCTCGACCTGCACCCGCTGGCGGTCGGCCGTGGGTACCGTCACCGCCACGGGCGCCATCCGCTCGATCTGGTCGATCCGCACCCGTAGCACCGCCTCGACCACGGTCCCGTCGCTGGAGAGCAGCGGCTGCACGTCGAGCGTCATCCCCTCGTCGCAGCTCCCGCCGAGCGTCTGCCAGCCGGGCCAGGCATCGGGCCGCGGCACGACATCCTGAACGTAGGGCCGCTTCCGCCCCCCGGAGAGCACGGCCGGCAGCCCGTTGCCCGCGAGCACCGGCCCGGTCGGCAGCTCCTGGCAGTCGCCGCGGCGGCGGAGGATCGCGAGCAGCACCGCCGCCTCCTCCCGCGCCATGATCCAGGCCTGCACGCCGGGCGTCGACGCGGCGATCGGATCGAGGAGCGCGCGGGCGTCGTTCCGCCATGCGGGGCTGCCCACGCCGAGCACGCGCACCTGAAAGCGATGCGGCGCCGCGGCGTCGGCCGTGAACCGCGCGGCGATATCGGCCACCCGCGCCTGGATCGCGGGCGTGTGGTAGCACTTGAGCTGCGTCTCGTCGGCCGAAAGCGCGGCCACGACCTCGCCATGCCAGCTCGCGTAGCCCGTGTCCTGCAACACCCAGTCGACGACGTGCCGCTGACTCCCCGGCCCGTGCTGCTTGACGAAGGCCGAGATGTCGTAGGTGCGCCACACCTGCCCGGCATCGCTCGGCAGCTGCGCCGCAGCCACGCCGGGCACGACGCAGGCGACGAGCACGAGGAGCCAGCGGGCGCGGGCCATAGGATCCTTCCCGGGACGCCCTCACTCTACGGCGCACAGACGCCCACCGAACAGGCCAACTCGACGCGACTGACGCGGCCCATGGGACAGGCTTCAGTGTGGCTCTTCTTCGACGTAAACGCGCCGGCTTCGGGCTCCCCGTATCCCGTCGCCGGACGTTCGCTGCGGCCCTCCAGGCCTCCGCTCACTCGACTCCGGCTGCGCTGCGCCATCCATGGCTGCGCTTGCCTGCATACGCCTGCTCCAGGACACGGGGAGCCCGAAGCCTCCTCAACTCAATCATGAAGAGGGAGGCTCGGGGCTGCCCATGCCCTCGAGCGGGCTGTGGGAGCGAGCGCAGGCATGGATGCCGAAAGCGAAGCGGACACGCAGAGAGCCGAGGCCGGGAGGGCCGAGGCGAACGTCCAGCGAGAGGGCGTGGGCAGTCACGAGCCGGCACGCACTGAGCAGAGACAGGCTGAAGCCTGTCCTACACGCGGCGGAGGACGAGGCTCGCGTTGTGGCCGCCGAAGCCGAAGCTGTTGCTCATCGCCACGTCCACCGTCGCCTCGCGGGCCACCTTCGGGGTGTAGTCGAGGTCGCAGTCGGGGTCGGGGGTGTCGAGGTTGATCGTCGGGGAGATCACGCCGCGCGACACGGTGAGGGCGCAGACGACGAGCTCGATGCCGCCGCTGGCGCCGAGCGTGTGGCCGAGCTGGCTCTTGGTGCTCGAGATCGCGAGCCGCTTCGCGTGGGGGCCGAACACCCGCTTCACGGCCGCCGTCTCCGCCTTGTCGCCGAGCGGCGTGCTCGTGCCGTGGGCGTTGATGTAGTGCACCGTGTCGGGGGCGAGGCCGGCGTCGTCGAGGGCCATGGCCATCGCGCGGGCCGCGCCGCGGCCCTCCTCGTCGGGCTGCGTGATGTGGCCGGCGTCGCCGCTGGCGCCGTAGCCGAGGAGCTCGCCGTAGATCCGGGCCCCGCGGCGCCGGGCGTGCTCGAACTCCTCGAGCACCACGATGCCAGCCCCCTCGGAGAGCACGAAGCCGTCGCGGTCGACGTCGAACGGCCGGCTCGCCTGCTGGGGGGCGTCGGTGCGGAACGACAGGGCCCGCATGTTCTGGAATCCGGCCAGGCCGATCGGCGTGAGGGCGGCCTCGCTCCCGCCGGTGATCATCACGTCGGCGTCGCCATACTGGATGGCACGCAGGGCGGAGCCGATCGAGTTGGCGGCGCTCGCGCAGGCGGTGGCGACGGCGAAATTGGGCCCCTTGATGCCGTAGAGGCTGGAGACGTGGCCGCTCGCCGAGTTGACCATCAGCTTCGGGATCGTGAACGGGGAGACCTTGTCGATCCCCTTGTGGAGCAGCCGCTCCTCCTGGACCTCGAACTCCCACAGGCCGCCGATGCCGGAGCCGATCACGACGCCGCAGCGAAACGGCTCCTCCTTCGAGAAGTCGAGCCCCGAGTCGGCGACGGCATCCTTCGCCGAGGCGATGGCGAACTGCGTGAAGCGGTCGAGCCGCTTGAGCTCCTTGGGGTTCGCGATGTCCTCGCGCTCGGCCTCCCAGGGAACCTGGCCGCCGAACTGCACGCGATACCCGGCGACGTCGAACAGCGTGATGGTGCCCACGCCGCTCTCGCCCCGTACGATGCGATCCCAGAAGGCTTCAACGGGCCGACCCAACGGGGTCACGACCCCCAGGCCGGTCACGGCGACGCGTCGCTTCATTCAACGCACCGTCACGCCTGGTGCTTTTCGATGAACTCCACCGCCTGACCGACGGTCTGGATCTTCTCGGCCGCATCGTCGGGAATGTTGATCTCGAACTCTTCTTCGAGTTCCATCACCAACTCGACGGTATCGAGCGAATCGGCGCCCAGGTCGTTGATGAACGACGTCTCGGGGGTGATCTGCTCCTTGCTCACCCCGAGCTGGGATGCGACGATGTCAATCACTCGATCTTGGACTGAAGCCACCTTTTGAATCCTCCTGCAAAAATCGGCCGGGATCGGCCCCGAAGCGACGCGCCCAGATATACCCGTTGCCCGTCCGCACTGTCCAGCCCGGGAAAACCCGGCGTTACCCGATCAGGCCGCCGTCGATCGTGAGCACCTGGGCCGTGATGTAGCCCGACGACGGGGCCGCCAGGAACAGCACGGCCTCGGCGATCTCCCACGCCTCCCCGAGGCGTTTGGCGGGCACCCGCTTCTTCACCTCGTCGAGAAGGGCGGGGCCGAGGGCGGCCGTCATGTCGCTCGCGATGAATCCCGGGGCCACCGCGTTGACCGTGATCTTGCGGCCGGCGAGCTCCTTGGCCACCGTGCGGGTGAGCCCCACGAGCCCCGCCTTCGAGGCGGAGTAGTTGGC
>JBJSZP010000342.1:0-3153 GCA_046090365.1 Planctomycetia bacterium | reverse complement strand
ACGTCGGCCATCGCGCCGCTTCCCAGCCGGCGCAGGAGCCTGTATCCTCCGAGCCTCCGTCCGGAGAGATCCCCGTCGCCGCTGGCGCCCGTCGAGCCGTCGCTCTGCATGCGTGCCAAGCGTATCAGCCCCCCGAGGAGTTTTCATGCCCAAGCCGTCCGCCGCCGACCTGCAGAAGGCCGCCAAAGCCCTTGACCTCGACCGCTTCGACTACGAGGTCACGCTCGACACCTCCGCCGGTCCGATCCGGCTGGTGCTCGACGCCGTGTCGGCGCCGGGGCACGTGCGCAACATGGTGGCCCTCGCCGAGAGCGGCTTCTACGACGGCGGCTGCTTTCATCGCATCATCAAGGGCTTCATGATCCAGGGCGGCTGCCCGCAGGGCACGGGCACCGGCGGCCCGGGCTACACGATTCCCGCCGAGTTCAACCGCACGCCCCACGAGCCGGGCGTGCTCTCGATGGCCCGCACGAGCGATCCCAACTCCGCCGGCAGCCAGTTTTTCATCTGCCTGGAGAAGGTGCCGCACCTCGACCGGCAATACACAGCCTTCGGCCGCACGGCCGACCAGGCGAGCCTCGACGTCGTGAAGGCGATCGGCAGCGTGCGCACCGGCCCGCAGGACAAGCCGGTGGACCGCGTGGAGATCAAGAAGGCCACGGTGGCGAAGAAGCCGAAGTGACCCTTCGCCCGCCGAAGATCGTGCGCAGGCCGAGGATCACGAGGGCTGCGCCGCCGGCGGTGGTGAGCATCGCCTGGCCGTTCGAGCGCACGTCGAGCAGTTCGTCGAGCGACGGTTCGCTTGGGGTATGGCCCGGGGCTGGCTGCGGCTCGGCCACGTGCGTCGACCGCTGGATCATGTCGGCATCGGTGGCCGAGGCGAGCCGCGTGGGCACGGGGCGGGCCGGCGTGCCGAGGCTGCGGGCGATCGCCGGCCGCTCGGAAAACTCCGCGATCGGCAAGGCCTGGAAGCCGCTCGACCCCACCTCCGCGAGAAACGCTCGCAGCCGCGTGGTGCAGCTGCCGATCGTGCGGCCGTCGTTCTGCCCGAAGAGCACGCCGGCGAGTTCGCCGCGGGCATTGAAGATCGGGCCGCCCGAGTCGCCCTGCCGGGCGGTGGCCGAGAGTTCGACGAACTCGGCGGGATAGCCCGAGCCGGGGGCGAGGTATTGCGTGCAGGGGCCCGTCTCGGCGCGAAACGGCCCGCGGCCGTAGCCCGCGATCGTGAGCGGCTCGCCCGGAGTCGGCTTCTCGGGGGCGAGGGTCACGGGCGTGGCGTTGGGCTTCCAGATCACGATCGCCGCCAGGTCCCAGGGCTCGTCCCAGCGCACGACCGTGCCGGCCGACTGAAACCCGTCGGGAAACTGCACGAGCACACCCGAGCGGCTGTCGCGGATCACGTGCCAGTTGGTGAGCACGAGGCCCTGTGTGCGGTTGACGTCGACGAGGATCCCCGAGCCCATCGAGGTGCCGGAGTTCTCCGGAGCGATGATCCGGGCCACGGCCGGGTGGGGCGTCTGGCCGGTGCCGATGTAGTCGGCGAACGCCTCGGGCGACCACTTGGCGGGCGGCGCCGACGCGGCCCCGAAGCCCCATCCCCACGCGGCCAGCCCCTGGGCCGGGGCCTGGGCCGCGTGGGTCGCGAGGAGCGTTGCCAGGAGAATCGTGCTGCACGTGCGTTGCATGCGTGAGTCTCCTGGTGAAAGGGGGGGACTAGTGCGGAATGCCCCGCAGGGCTCGCCGCTTCGTCTCCCGGTCGATGATCCGACGCAGGAGTTCGCGGCGCAGTCGCTCGCGTTCCCGGTCGGAGTGTGAGGTGATGGGGATGGGGCGGGCCGGGTCGACCAGCAGGCTGCTCGAGTGGATGACCATGAATGGGTCTCCTGCCGAATGTGCGAACCGGCCCTTCGCACCAATCTCGGGAGATCGGCAGCCCCGCCACGGGCCCTGCAGCGAATCGACGGCACCCCGGGCAACCGGCGCGACCCGCAGGGTTTGCCTAGCCGACGGAAAAACCTTCGGCGGCGAGGCGGTCGGCGAGGAGCCGCACGTGGTCGCGGTCGGCCGTGTCGACGGTCACCTCGACGGTCGTGGAGAACACGTCGGGCCCGGAGAAGGCCCGGTCGTGCACGATCTCGCGCACGTTCGCCCCGGCCGCCGCGATCACGGCCGCGAGCCTGGCGATGCCGCCGGGCCGGTCGCTCACCCGCGTGGAAAACCGCCAGCGGCGGCCGTCGGCCACGAGCCCGTGGTCGATCACGCGGTCGAGGATCGAGAGATCGATGTTGCCGCCACAGAGCAGGAGCACCACCTTGCGGCCGCGGAGCTCCGGGCAGGCGTCGTCGAGGAGGGCCGCGAGCGCGGCGGCCCCCGCCCCTTCCACGACCGTCTTCTCGAGTTCGAGGAGGCGGAGCACGGCGAGGGCGAGCGCGTCTTCCCCCACGGTCACCACGCGGTCGACGAGCGGCGCGGCGATCGCAAACGACCGCTCACCCACCGTCCCCACGGCGAGGCCGTCGGCGAGCGTGGGCCGGATCGCCACGGCGGTGGGCCGGCCGGCGGCGAGCGAGGCCGAGAGGCTCCCGGCTGCGGCGGGCTCCACGGCCACGATCCGGATCCCGGGCTTGAGCGCCTTCGCGGCGGTGGCCACGCCGGCGAGCAGGCCCGCGCCGCCGCAGGGCACCACGAGGGCGTCGGCGTCGGGCACGTCTTCGAGGATCTCGAGGCCCATCGTCCCCTGCCCCGCGATCACGCGCAGGTCGTCGAAGCCGTGGATCCGCTCGAGGCCGTCGCGGGCGGCGATCTCGATCGCCAGCCGCCGGGCGTCGTCGAACGTCTCGCCTTCGAGGATCACGGTGGCCCCGAGCCGCCGGCAGGTGGCCACCTTCACGAGCGGCGCGAACCGCGGCATCACGACGGTCACGGGAATCCCGAGGAGCCTGCCGTGGTAGGCGAGGCCGAGGGCGTGGTTGCCGGCCGACGCGGCCACGACGCCGCGGCAGCGCTGGTCGGCGTCGAGGAGGAGCAGCGCGTTGCGGGCCCCACGTTCCTTGAACGAGCCGGTGCGCTGGAGGAGGTCGAGCTTGCAGAAGATCTCGGCGCCGGTGAGATCGGAGAGCGGGATGCTCGGCGGACAGGGAGAGCGGTAGATGC
>JBJSZP010000341.1:0-4519 GCA_046090365.1 Planctomycetia bacterium | reverse complement strand
CTGCCCGTGCCCCCGAGCGGGCTGTGGGAGCGAGCGCAGGCATGGATGCCGAAAGCGAAGCGGACACGCAGAGAGCCGAGGCCGGGAGGGCCGAGGCGAACGTCAAGCGAGGGGGTCCGGGCAGTCACGAGCCGGCGCGCGATCAACGAAGTTATTCGACGGTCACGCTCTTGGCGAGGTTGCGCGGCTTGTCGACGTCGCAGCCGCGCAGCACGGCGATGTGGTAGGCGAGGAGCTGGAGCGGGATCGCCTCCACGATCGGCTGGAGGAAGTCGGGGGCGTCGGGCACCTCGATCACGTCGTCGGCGAGCTCACGCACCCGCTCGTCGCCGGGGCTTGCGATCGCGATCACCGGACCCTTGCGGGCCTTGATCTCCTCGAGGTTGAGGATCACCTTGTCGTACACGCCGCCCTGCGGGATCAGGAACACGCTCGGGGTGAGCGGGTCGACGAGCGCGATCGGGCCGTGCTTCATCTCGGCCGCCGGGTAGCCCTCGGCGTGGATGTAGCTGATCTCCTTGAGCTTGAGCGCCCCCTCGAGGGCGACGGGAAAGTTGTACTGGCGGCCGAGGTACAGGAACGTGCTCGCGTTGCGATACCGTTCCGCGACCCCGCGGATGGTGGCGTCGGCCTCGAGGGCCTCGGCTACGAGATCGGGCAGCCGATCGAGGGCGGCGATGTACTCGCGGCCCTTCTCGAAGCTCATGTGCCGCAGCCGGCCGAAGTAGAGGGCGAGGAGGGCCAGCACGACGCACTGGCTCGTGAACGCCTTCGTGCTCGCCACGCCGATCTCCGGGCCCGCGTGGAGGTAGATGCCGCCGTCGGCCTCGTTGGCGATGGTGCTTCCGACGACGTTGCAGATCGCGAGCGTGGGATGCCCCTTCCGCTTCAGTTCGCGGAGGGCGGCGAGCGTGTCGGCCGTTTCGCCCGACTGCGTGATGGCGAACAGGAGCGTGCCCTCGTCGATTGGCGGATTGCGGTAGCGCAGTTCGCTCGCGTACTCCACCTCCACCGGCAGCCGGGCGAACTCCTCGATGAGGTACTCGCCCACGAGGGCCGCGTGCCAGCTCGTGCCGCAGCCGGTGAGCACGATGCGGTTGATCCGCTGCAGTTGCGTGGGCGTGAGATTGAGCCCGCCGAACACCGCCGTGGCGTCGTCGCGGGAGATGCGGCCGCGCATTGCCGCCCGGATCGTCTCCGGCTGCTCGTGGATCTCCTTGAGCATGAAGTGCGGATAGCCGCCCGTGCCGACGTCGGCTGCCGACAGTTCGAGCGGGAGCACCGAGTGCTCGACGCGGCCGGCGTCGCGGTGGATCACTCGCAGCGTGTCGGCAGTGACCACGGCCACTTCGTGGTCGGCGAGATATACGATCCGGTCGGCGTGGCCGGCGAGCGGGCTTGCGTCGCTGGCGATGAAGTGCTCGCCGTCGCCGACCCCGATCACGAGCGGGCTGCCGAGCCGCGCGGCCACGAGCAGGTCGGGCCGGCCGGCGAACAGCACGAGCAGCCCGTAGGTGCCGCGGAGCTGGGCGATCGCGTCGCGCACGGCCATCACCCACGGTGAATCGGCCGGCTCGTCGGTGACGCGGGAGCCGGTCTCGAGCGCGCGGCGGAGGCAACTGTCGACGAGGTGGGCGATGGCCTCCGAGTCGGTCTCGGAGCGGAACACGTAGCCCTCCGCCTCGAGGCGGGTCTTCAGGTCGCGGTAGTTCTCGATCACGCCGTTGTGCACGATGGCGAGCGATTCGGACGCCGCCACGGACTGTCCGGTGCCGCAGCCCCCGAGATGCGGGTGGGCGTTGATGTCGGTCGGGGCGCCGTGCGTGGCCCAGCGGGTGTGGCCGATGCCGATCGCGGCGTCGGGAACGTCGTCGTGGACCAGCGACTCCAGCCGCGAGAGCCGCCCGGCCGCCTTGCGGACGTCGATCCGCCCCTCGTCGTCGAGCACGGCCAGTCCGGCCGAGTCGTAGCCGCGATACTCGAGCCGCCGCAGGCCCTCGACGATCAGGTCGGTGGCCCTGCGAAATCCGACGTAGCCGACGATGCCGCACATGGCGAAAATTCCTCAGAGCCTGTTTTTCCCGGCCACTCCCCGAAGTCTACCGTGAGCCCCGCGATGCCCCCACCCCGAACCGCCATCATCGTCATCCCGGCCCGGCTCTCGAGCCAGCGGCTGCCCCGCAAGATGCTCCTCTCCGAGACGGGTCGGCCTCTGATCGAGCACACCTGGCGGGCGGCGCGGGCCTCACAGCGGGCCCTGCAGGTGCTCGTGGCGACCGACAGCGACGAGATCGCCGCGGCCGTGCGAGGATTCGGCGGGGAGGCGGTGCTCACGTCGCCCGACGCCCCGAGCGGCACGGCCCGGATCGTGGAGGCGCTGCCGCGGATTCCCGAGGCGAGCGTGATCGTGAACGTCCAGGGAGACGAGCCCGAACTGGCCGCCGACGCGATCGACCGGGCGATCGAACTGCTCGACCGGTGCCCCCGGGCCGGAGTCGCCACGCTCGTCACGCCACTGCGATCGAAGGACGATCTCCACGATCCGGCGGCCGTGAAGGCGGTGCTCACACCGTGGCGGGAGGACCGCGCGGAGAACGGCACCACCGGCCGCGTGGTCCCCGACGCCTGGCGGGCGATCTACTTCAGCCGCTCCCCGGTGCCGGCCGCCCGCGACTGGAGCGACGCCCTGCTCACGGCCACGCCACCGCTCTACTGGCAGCACGTGGGCCTCTACGCCTACCGGCGCAGCGTGCTCGAGGAGTGGAGCGACCTCCCCGAATCGCGGCTCGCCACGGTGGAGAGCCTCGAGCAGCTCCGCGTGATCGAGGCCGGGATCCCGATCGTGGCCGGCGCCATCGCCCACGCCGCCCGCGGCATCGACACGCCGAAGGACTACGCCGCCTTCGTGGCCCGCTGCCGCGCGCCGTGACGGAGGACAGGCTTCAGCCTGTCAAATCAACTCCACTGCACCGGCTCGGGGTTGCCCCGTACCATCTCGCCGGACGCTCACTGCGCCCATCCATGGGCTCCGTTCGCTCGGATCTGCCTGCGCTCCGGCATCCTGCCTGCGCTGGTCAGATACGCCGGCTCAATGGTAGGGGCAACCCCGAGCCTCCCCTTTCCAGTTGATGAGGCTTCGGGCTCCCCGTGTCCCGGAGCAGGCGTATGCAGGCAAGCGCAGCCATCTTCACGCGAACACCCGGCATCGTGCCGCTGTTCGCTTGGCCGACCTCCGTCGGCTGGTGTCCACCCGGGCCTCCGGCCCTGACGTTCACGTGTGGGAGCCGGGCTTTGCCCGGCGACCGTAAGCCGGAGCCGACGCCGGGACGGCGGCGACGGCGCGACAGCCGCCAGGCGCAGCGCAGCCGGAGTCGAGCGAGCGGAGGCCTGGAGGGCCGCAGTGAGCGTCCGGCGATGGGATACGGGGAGCCCGAAGCCGGCGCTAACCTAAAGGCCTAAGCGTCCGGCGAGGTGGTACGGGGCAACCCTGAGCCGGCGCGCTTGAGTTGAGAAATGACAAGCCGAAGCCTGTCCTACTTTTGCACGCGTTCGAGGTATTCGCCGGTGCGGGTGTCGATCTTGATCATGTCGCCCTGCTCGATGAAGGCGGGCACGATCACCTCGGCGCCCGTCTCGAGTTTCACCGGTTTCGTGAGGTTCGTGGCCGTGTTGCCGCGGACCGCCGGCTCGGCGTATTCGATCTGGAGCACCATGTGGTTGGGCGGCTCCATGGAGATCGGGTTGCCGTTATAGAGGAGCATCGAGCAGACCGTGCCCTCCTTGATCCACTTCCAGGCGTCGTCGACCTGCTCCTTCGAGAGCTCGTACTGCTCGTAGCTCTTGTTGTCCATGAACACGAACTGCTCCCCCTGCTTGTAGAGGAACTGGGCCTCGATCGTGGTGATGTCGGCGGCGTCGAGCGAGTCGCCGCTCTTGTAGGTGCGGTCGAGGACGGTGCCGCGGAGGAGGTTGCGGAGCTTGCACTTGTAGAGCGCCTGCCCCTTGCCCGGCTTCACGAAGTTGCACTCGATCATGATGTAGGGGTCGCCGTCGATCTGGACCTTGAGCCCCTTCTTGAATTCGCTCGTGTTGTAGCCGGCCACCGGTGTCTCCCGTATCCTTGATGCAGCGTGTGCGCCGGCGGAAATCCGCCGGGCCCCCAAGAGTGGTCACCCCGCGGAAAACTGTCAACGTCCGGCCGCGGGCCGGCAGTTCGCTCGCATCCCCGCAGGAAGGACACCCCGTGCCCCAGTCCATCGCCCCCCGCGCCGAGCCGCGCGGCCAGCCTGCGGCCTGGCAGCGGGAATTGGCCGGGGCCGTGCGCGACGTCGGCGAGTTGTGCAGCCTCCTCGGGCTTTCTGCCGCCGACCTGCCGGCCGCGGCCGCGACGTTTCCGCTCCTCGTGCCGCGCGGCTTCGTGGCCCGGATGAGGCCGGGGGATCCCCGCGACCCGCTCCTCCTGCAGGTGCTTCCGACCGCCGCCGAGGATCGGGCGGTCGACGGTTTCAGCGACGACCCG
>JBJSZP010000340.1:0-1453 GCA_046090365.1 Planctomycetia bacterium | reverse complement strand
CAGCCGGGCCGGCCGCGAGCTGCTCCAGCACCTCGGCGGCGCCCTGCTCGCCGAGCACCGCGTGGTGGCCGGGGCGCGGGTCGACGATTCCCCGGAGCTGCTCTGGGACCATCCCGAGCTCGAGCGGCTCTGGGCCCGGCTACGCGACGAGTTTGAGATCCGGGAGCGGGCCGCGGCCCTGCACGGCAAGCTCGCCCTCATCTCGCGCACGGCCGAGACGGCGCTCGACCTCATGCAGCACAGGCGGGCCCTGCGGGTGGAGTGGGCGATCGTCGCGCTGATCGTGTTCGAGATCGTGCTCACGCTCGTGCAATGGGCGCTCGGGGTCGGCTAGCGGTATAACCACGCAGGAGTCCCCCGGAGAACCGCCCGCATGCCCCGCCCCGCCCCGCTCCGCGCCATCCTCGGCGCCGTCCTCGTGGCCGCCTGTGCCACCGGCTTCGCCCAGCAGGTGGAGGTGGAGGAGTTCTCGCTCCCCAACGGGATGCAGTTTCTGCTCGTGCCGCGGTCCGATCAGCCCAACGTGGTGAGCGCCGGGTGGGTGGCCAAGGTGGGGAGCGTCGACGAGCGGCCCGGGATCACCGGGATCAGCCACTTCTTCGAGCACATGATGTTCAAGGGCACGAACACGATCGGCACCCGCGATCCGGTGAAGGACGCGAAGTATCGGGCCGAGCAGAAGGCGATCCGCGACGAGATCAACCGCCTCGTGTGGACGAAGCAATACGAGCGGTTCAACCGCGGCGAGATCGACGACCCGTGGAACCCCGCCAACGACACGCAGGAGCTGCGCGTGCTCCGCGGCAAGCTCGACGCGCTCATCAAGGCCCAGCAGGGCCGCGGCGACGCCGGCCCCGACGCGGGCACGATCGTGAAGGACGAGTTCGACCAGGTCTACACGAAGGCCGGCGGCAGCGGGATGAACGCCTTCACGAGCTACGACCTCACCTGCTACTTCATCACCATCCCCGCCAACAAGCTCGAGCTCTGGGCCTGGATGGAGAGCGACCGCCTGCACGACAGCGTGTTTCGCGAGTTCTACTCGGAACGTGACGTCGTCCACGAGGAGCGCCGCCTGCGCACCGACTCGACGCCGACGGGCCGGTTTCAGGAGCAGTTCGACGCGCTCTTCTGGGCGTCGAGCGGCTACTCCTGGCCGGTGATCGGCTGGCCGAGCGACCTGAACAGCTACACGTTCGAGCAGGCCCAGGAGTATTGGAACACCTACTACCGCCCGGGCAACCTCGTGGGCGTGGTGGTGGGCGACTTCGATCCGGGCGAGGCGAAGGCGTATATCAAGCGGTATTTCTCGCGGCTCGACCCGGGCACGCGGAAGCCGCCGCCGGTGGTGACGCTCGAGGTGCAGCAGCTGGCCGAGCAGCGGATGAACGCGGAGGGCGACTTTCCGCCGGCGATCGAGATCCGCTACCACACCGTGCCGGCGGGCCACGCC
>JBJSZP010000339.1:0-5400 GCA_046090365.1 Planctomycetia bacterium | reverse complement strand
AACTCGCGCGGATCGTCGCCGCGCTTGCGGGCGATCTGCTTGAAGAAGGCGGCGAAGCCGTAGTAATCGTCCATCGTCCAGCGGTCGAACGGATGGTTGTGGCACTGGGCGCACTGGATCCGCATCCCGAGGAAGGCCTGGGCCACGTTCTCGGCGAGCTTGAGCGTGTCGCGCTCCTGCTGGAAGTAGTTGGTGGGCGGGTTGGTGAACGTGCCGCCGGAGGCCGAGAGCAGGTCGCGCACCATCGTGTCGACCGGCTGATTGGCGGCGATCCGCCGGTCGAGCCACTGGTGGTAGAGCAGCACCGCCTTCGGGCTCACCTCGTTGAGCACCGTGCGGATCTGGAGAATCTCCGCCCACTTCATCACCCACAGTTCGACAAACTCCTTGCGGCCGAGCAGCTCCTCCACCACGTGGGCCCGGCGATCCGGCCGGCTGTCGGCGAGGAACGCCGCCCGCTCCTCCGGCGTGGGCACGAGGCCCGTGAGGTCGAGCGTCATGCGGCGCAGGAAGGTCTCGTCGTCGCAGAGCGGCGCCGGCGCAATCCGCAGGCTCTGGAGTTTGCGGTCGACGAACTCGTCGACCCACGTGCCGCCTGTCTCCTGGGGGAAGGTGAACTGGAGATCCTTCGGCACCACGACGAGCGGCGTGCCGACCGTGATCGTGTCGTAGCGGGCCATCACGAACGCCTCGCCGCGGGCTCCGCTGATGACGAGGCCCTCGGGCGAAACCTTCGCTGTCGGGTCGTTGTTGGAGCCATACCAGCAGAGGTCGGTGACGTCGCGGTCGGTGCCGTCCGCGAACCGGGCCACCGCCACGAGCGGCTGGCGGACGTCGCCGCCGGCGATCAGCGCCGTGGGCGGATAGAGGTCGAGGCCGACGAACTTGGTGACGGGGCCGGGGTCGTCGGGCGCCCCGGCCGCGATCCAGCGGACGAGCGTGGCGGCGAGCTCGCTACCGGGCTCGAACCGCTTGCCGCCGGTGTGCGGCACGGCGCCGATCGCCTTCTGCACGAGCAGGCTCTCGTGCGGCGCGCCGGGGTCGATGCGGCGGCCGGGGAACTCGCGGGTGATGCGGTGGTAGTCGCCCGCAGGATCGAAGCCGAACAGCGACAGCCGAAACCCATCCTTGCCGCGGGCGGCGCCGTGGCACGACCCCATGTTGCAGCCCGCGCGGGCGAATACCGGCATCACGTCGAGTCGAAACGAGAGCGGCGGCTCACTCGACGCCGACACGACTGTGACGGGAATCTCCCGCGTGTGTCCCGCATGCTCGACGAGCAGTTTGCCCTGGCCGTCGGCGAGGGGGCGGAGCACGGCCCCTTCCACCGCGAACAGTTTCGGATCGGACGGCTTCAGGGCCGCCGTCGCCACGTGCTCCGTGCGGCCGTCGGCGAACGTGGCCTGTACGAGCACCCGCTGCCGGTCGCGGGCCGAGTCGAGCCGGATCTGCGGCGGATAGACCTCGATCCCGACCGGCGCGTCGGCCCGGGCGGTGGATGAAAAGACGGTGCAGGCGATGGTTGCGGCGAAACAAAAAATCAGGCTTCGTCGGCCGGGCCTTCTCCCTCTCCCTGTGGGAGAGGGTTGGGGTGAGGGTGCAGCGAACCGACCTATTGTCAAAGACACCCTCACCCGGCCTGCGGCCGGCCTCTCCCAGAGGGAGAGGCATGATGGCACAGCAGTTTTCCGGCCCGTCTTTTTCGGCATGATCATGGCGCGGGCCCTCCGACGGCGGCAACGGCGGGTGGCAGCGGCTTGTCGATCCGCAGCGACGTGGGCGCGGACTGGTGCACCATCACGGCGTCGCCGACGGGCACCTCGATCCGGAGGACGATGTTCTCGTGCTTGCCGGGCGGGGCGTCGGCTGCAACCGTGATCGGGATCTCGAGCGTGTCGGCGCCTGCGGCGAGGTCGAGCACGGGCGCCTCGGTCTTCGGCGGCAGGCCGAGCAGCCGGGCCTTCGCCGTGCCGGTGAACGTGGACGGCTTCGCGGCCTTGTAGACGAGCTTCGTGGCGGTGCCCTGCTCGGCGACCGCCTTCTCGGCCGTCATCTCCACGAGCGGTTCGGCGACCGCGAGCGCAAAGGGTCGGCTGGCGATGACCATGCCCTTCGCCGCCCGCCTGCCGCCGGGCTTCTTGTCGTCTTTCTTGCCCTCGGGCACGAGCGTCGCCGTGAGCGCCACCTGCCACTCCTTCACCGGCGCATCGGCCGTGCACGTGATCGGAAACACGACCTCGGTCTCCGTGTCCTTCACCTCGACACCCGACGCGCCGATCCCGGGCGGCCGAAACGGCATCTCGAGCCGCATTCGGCCCGTGTAGCCGTCCGCGCGGTTCACCCTCACCTTGAGCTCGAGCGTTCCGCGCCGCGCGATCGGCGTCGGCGGCGTTGCGACCTCGATCATCGCAGGAGCCTCCTCGACGACGGCCACGGCGAGGCGGTCGCTCACCGACGTACGGTAGGTGGCCTGGTTGGGGTCTCCGAAGATGAGGTCGGTGAACTGGCGGAGGCGGCCGATCTCCTGCGTCGCCTCGCTGTCGCCGCGCAGCACCCGCACCGGCGTGGCCGCCGTGCCGGGCGGTGCGTCGGCCGACGCCTCGAACACGACGACGCAGTTCGGGGCCGGGTCGGCGATCGTCGCCGGGAACGCGGTCGCGCCGCTCGGCAGGCCGGGGAACTCGAGCCGCACCGGGTCGCCGCACTCCGTCCGCGCTGCGTTGAACACCAGCGCCGTCCGGTTGCCGCGCGGCACCGCGGCCACGAGCCGCTGCTGCGTCTTCGTCTGGGCTGGCGGCACGCTCACGGTCACCTGGGGCACCACCGGCTCGACGTCGATCCAGTAGATGAAGTCGGCCCCTCCGCGACGCTCGAAGTCGTTCACGCGGAGCAGAAACGCTCCCTCGTCCGGCGCGGTCACCTGCAGCAGGCTGTCGGGGCCGTCGGTGTCGTCGTTGCTCGTGATCTTCTCGCGCTTGGCGGTGTCACGGTGGGCCGCGATCACGAGATCGACCGGCGAGCCGAGCCGGCGGCCCCAGCCGCTCACCTTCCACTTCGAGCCCTTGGCCGCGGGCACGCGGATCCAGTCGACATCTTCGGGGGCGTCGATCCGGCCCGCGATGGCTCCCGGCGCCTGGGCCGGGGCCGCCTTCTCCGGCTCGTCGTTGGGCTCGGCCGCGTGTGCGACCGGAGCGGCGGAAACCCGCAGCGTGACCGGGAACGCCGCCGCTTTGCCGTCGCGCACGGCGCGAACCCGCGCCAGGCCGTCGCCATCGGCCGGAGGCAGCGTGAGCTGGTGCTTGAACGGACCCGAGGGGTCGCCAAACCACTCGACGTCGAGGACGGCACCGGCCGCACCGCCCGGCGGCCAGGCCACGTGGGGAGTCGGAAAATCACCGACGTGGAGGACGTAGAAGTTGTTGCCGCCGCCATAGGCGCTCTCGCGGACGCGCAGAAAGTAGTCCCCCTCCTTCTCGACCGTCGCGGCGAGCGCGGCATCCTGCCCGAGCAGCGGGTGGTCGTCGCAGGCGGCGATCACGAACCCTTCGGCGTCGACGAGTTCGAGATGCGGGTCGAGCATCTGCTGGTCGAGCCGCACCGCGTCGACGGCGGCGGCGATCCGGCCTCCGGCGGGCAGGCGCAGCCGGAACACGTCGACATCCTCGTTGGCGAGCGAGCCCCAGACCGCGCGGCCGGGCTCGAGCGCGTGCGCCTGCTCGAAGCCGTTGTTCGGCTCGTGCTCGTGTACCTGCTCCGATGCGATCACCTGGAACATCCGCAGCTGCGACAGGCCGTCGGCCGTCCTCACCCGCAGCCGCTGCGGCCCGGGCGGGCAGTCGGCCGGCACCGTGAGCCGGACGGTGAGCGACGTGTCGTTTTCCGCGACCGGGGCGGCGGCGGCGATGCGACCATCCTCGAAAAACACCTCGGCCGCGCCGTCGAGTTCCGTGCCCGTGATTTTCACGTCGACCGTGGCTCCCTGCGGCGCGGCTGGAGGCTCGATCCGGGTGAGCGCGGGCTCCGCAGCCGCCGGCCCGCCGACGCCGGTGACAATGGCGATCGCGAGGCACAATCGAGTCAGTGGGCGCGGGCGCATGGCTGCAGGCCGCCGGCGGCGGCTCCCGTCAGACGAGCAGGTCACTCCGCACCTTGCCGCCGTCGACGATCTCGACGGGCCGGTTGCCCGGGGCGACGAGCTCCTTGTCGGCGACGATCCCGAGGCAGTGGTAGACGGTGGTGGCGAGGTCCTCGATCGTGAGCGGATTGTCGGCCGGCTCGGCGGCGATCGCGTCGGACGCGCCGTACACCAGGCCCCGCTTCACGCCACCGCCCGCGAGCACCACGCTGAACACCTTCGGCCAGTGGTCGCGGCCGGCGTCGGGGTTGATCTTGGGGGTGCGGCCGAACTCGCTCGACACCATCACGAGCGTGGTATCGAGCAGGCCCCGGCGCTCGAGATCGCGGATCAGGGCCGAATAGGCCTGGTCGAACGGGGGCAGGGTGCGGGCGATCCCGTCGCGGATCCTTTGGTGCATGTCCCAGCCGCCGTAGGAGAGCGTGACGAGCCGCACGCCCGACTCGACGAGCCGGCGAGCGAGGAGCATCCGCTGCCCTGCATCGTGGCGGCCGTATTCGTCGCGAACCGTATCGGGCTCGGCCTTGATGTCGAACGCGGCCCGCGCCCGCTCGGAACTCACGAGGTCGTAGGCGCGGGAGTAGAACTCGTCCATCGCCTCGAGGTTCGCGGTGTCTTCGAGCCGCTGGAAGTGGCGGCCGACGACGTCGCGGAGCCGCTGCCGCGTCGCGAACCGCTGCGGATCGACCCCGCCTGGCAGGGCCAAATCCCGGACGGTGAAATTCGGGTCGGCGGGATCGGAGCCGATCGTGAACGGGCCGTAGGCGCTGCCCAGGTAGCCCGCGCCCGCGTCGGGGGCGGGCAGGTTCGGCAGGCACACGTAGGGCGGCAGGCTCTCTCGAGGCCCGAGTTCATGGGCCACGACGCTGCCGAAGCTGGGATACGTGAGCGCCGGGCTCGGCCGGTAGCCCGTGAACATGTTGTGGGTGCCGCGCTCGTGGGCCGCCTCGCCGTGGGTCATCGAACGGACGACCGTGATGCGGTCGGCGATCTGGGCCGTCTTTCGCAGCAGTTCGTTGAACCGCACACCGGGGAGGCTCGTGTCGATCGAGCCGAACTCACCCCGGTATTCGAGCGGTGCGAGCGGCTTCGGGTCGAACGTCTCCTGCTGGGCCCAGCCGCCGGGGAGCCAGATGTGGATCACGCTCTGGGCGGAACCCGTGAAGTGGTTGAACGACTTCGCGTCGGCCCGGGCCGCCTGGAGCCGAAACATCGACCCGAGCGACAAACCGAGCCCTCCGAGGCACCCGACCTGGAGGAAGTCA
>JBJSZP010000338.1:0-611 GCA_046090365.1 Planctomycetia bacterium | reverse complement strand
CGTGATGACGACACCGAGCGCCTGACGGCCGCAGCGCCGCAGCCGCCGCTCGAGGGGACTGCGGCTGCTGGCGATGAGCCGCTCGATCGGATCGTCGCCCGGGCCGGGCGGCGGCACGAGGGCCGCCGAGCCCACGAGCACCGCCGTCGACAGGAATGACAGCTGCGGCCCGATGCGAAACACGTCGGCCGGATGCGCGACGAGCACCACGATCGCGGCCGCCGCGAGGCCATTGATCGCCGGCGATGAGCGGCCGAGCGCCGCCCCCAGGCAGGAGAGCCAGACGAGGAGCGTGGCCCGCACGACGGGCGTCTCCGCGCCCACCAGCACCATGTAGAGCCCCGTGCACACGGCGACGGCGAGGAGCGCCCGCGACCGACGCACCGTCGCGAAGCCCAACACCTTGAACAGCCCGTAGGCGAGGATCCCCACGTGCAGCCCCGAGATCGAGAGGATGTGGATCGTGCCCGTGACCATGTATTTCCGGGTGTCGTCGGTCGGCAGCGCCTCGCGGCTGCCGAGCAGGAGCGCCGCGGCGAGGCCGGCCCGACCGGCGCAGTGCCGCTCGAGCGTCGCCGCCCCGCCCATCCGCACCCGGTCGAGCCAGGCCG
>JBJSZP010000337.1:0-7194 GCA_046090365.1 Planctomycetia bacterium | reverse complement strand
GGACTACTTCGCCTCGGCCGTGACGCCCGGGAAATCGTCGGTGCGGAACGGCGTCAGCGGCAGGCCCGCGGCCGAGTACATGTTGCACACCGGGTTGTCGGCCCAGGCGTAGCGCACGGCGACAGGCTCGGCCACGGCGTCGCTCCAGACCTCGATCTTTCCGTCGGGCAGGATCTTCGCCTTGGCCGCCACGAACTTTTTGTCGGCGCCCGCGATCGTGAAGCCCACCGGCTCGGCCACGTCGAACGGCCGCCAGCCGCCAGCGACGTCGGCGAACGAGAGCACGATCTTCGGGCCCTGCTTCTCCATCGACGTGTATCGCGGGCTGCGGGCCACGATGCCTTGCACCTTGTAGGTTTCGGCGAGGGCCCAGCGGGCGAGCCGTTTGGCGACGCCCTGCTTATTCTGCGGGTGGATGTCCTTGCCCTCGCCGATGTCGATGGTCACGGCCTCGCCGGTGTTGGGAAGCTTCTGCATCGTCAGCGTCTGGGCCTCGCGCAATTCCGCCCAGTCGCTCTCGGCCGGCTCGGCCTTCTCGGCCTTGAAGTCGGCGAGTTGCACCCAATAGAAGGGGAAATCGCCGAGGCCCCATTCGTCGCGCCACGACTGGATCATGAAGGGAAACAGCGTCCGGTATTGGGAGGCTCGCGCCGTGTTGCTCTCTCCCTGATACCAGATCGCGCCTTTGATCCCGTAGCCGATCGAAGGCGTGAGCACGCCGGAATGAATGTTGCCGGGCCGCGCATTGCCCTTCATCCGGGCGTCGGGATGCTGGGGCTTGCCGGCAGGCTCCGGCTTGCCCTCGGCCTTCGCCTTCTCGGCGGCCGCCGTCCATTCGGCCATCTTCTTCTCGAACTCGGCTTTCGCGTTCTCGAAATTGGCCTCCTCCTTCTGCCAGCGCTCGTGGATCACCTTGAGGTCGGGGTGCGCAGCGAGCTTGTCGCGCTTGACCCACGCCTCGGCGGCGCTGCCGCCCCAGGCGTTGTCGATGAGCCCCACGGGCACGCCGAGCGTCTGGTGGAGCTGGCGGCCGAAGAAGTAGCCGACGGCCGAAAAGTCTCCGACCGTCTCCGGCGAGCAGACCGCCCACTTGCCGTTGAAGTTCCACTGCGGCTCCTGGACGCCCACCTGCGGCACGGACACGAGGCGAATGTTCGGAAACTTCGCCGCCGCCTTCTCGAGGTCGGGGTCGTTCGACTGCTTCACGCTCCATTGCATATTCGACTGCCCGGCACACACCCAGACCTCACCGATCAGGACGTCGTTGAACGTGACGGTGTTTTTTCCCTTGACGGTGAGCGTGTGCGGACCGCCGTACTCCATGACGGGATCGAGAAACACCTGCCACGAGCCGTCGGCGCCGGCAGTCGCCGTTTTCGACTGCCCGCCGAGCGTGACGGTGACCGCCTCGCCCGGGTCGGCCTTGCCCCAGACCCTGTTCTTGATCCCCTGCTGGAGCACCATGTGGTCGCCGAACATGTTGTTGAGCGAGACGTCGGCCCGCGCCTGTCCGCCCGCGATGAGCGCGAGGGCGGCTGTCGCCACGCAGAGAAAGGATCGGCTGCAGCGATGCATCATGGAAATCTCCCGTCGCGCCATGGGTTTCTGAAGCCGGCGGCGGCGCGTGCCCCGACGTGATCGGTAGGGTACATTGCCGGCGGCCTGCCGCAACGCCGCGGCGCTGACCGGCAAGGAGAGCACGATGCACTTCGACGAGCGCAAGACCCCCGAGGCTTCCGAGAACGAAACCAGGCCGACTCCGGCAGGCGGATCGTCCGGCGGCATGCTGGCCGAGGCGCGGCCGTTCCTGGCCCTCGCCGCCGCCGTCGCCGCCGCGATCATCTTCGCCCGCACCGTCGCGCCGCCGGGGCCGCCGGCCGCTCCGAACGTGCCGGGCGTGGCCGCGCCCACGACGCTCTCCGATCCGCTGCCGAGCTGGAACGACGGCGCGACCAAGAAAAAGATCCTGGCGTTCCTCGCCGACGTGACCCGCCCCGGTGCACCCACGTTCGTGCCGCCCGAGGAACGCGTCGCGGTGTTCGACAACGACGGCACGCTCGTGTGCGAGAAACCGATCGCGCACGGTGCGTTCCTCATCGCCCGGGTGAAGGCGTTCCTGGAACGGCATCCCGACCTTGCCCACGAGGAGCCCTACGCCACGCTCCTGGGCGGCGACCTCGAGTTCGTGCGCCGCCTGGGCAAGAAGTTCTTCGCCGACCTCACCTTCTCGACGCTCGCCGGCGTGCCCGAGGACCGGCTCGAGGACGACGTGCGGGAGTACCTGGCCACGGCACGGCATCCGACGTTCGACGTGCCTTTCGCCGACGTCACGTTCCAGCCGATGAAGGAACTCATCGCGCTCTTGCAGTCGAAAGGTTTTACCGTGTGGATCTGCTCGGGCAGTGGCGTGCACTTCATGCGGCCCGCGGCGGCGGCGTGGTATGGGATCGGCCCCGAGCACGTGATCGCGTCGCGGGCGTCGAGCCGGATGGAGGAGGTGGAGCCCGCCGCACCGCTGCCTCCCGGCGCCTCGCCGAACCGGCGGCTCGCGCTCGTGATCCAGCCGGAGCTCGAGGTCTTGAACGACGAGGCCCGCAAGCCCGTGAGCATCGGCGAGCACATCGGCCGGCGGCCGATCTTCGCGGCGGGCAACGTCGGCACCGGCGGCGACGTGGAGATGCTCCGCTGGTCGCAGTCGGGCAGCCGGCCGAATCTGCAACTGCTCGTGCTCCACGACGACGCCGACCGCGAGATGGCGTACGGCGAGCCGACGAACGAGTCGCTCGACGCGGCGGCGAAATACGGCTGGCAGGTGGTGCGGATGGCGACCGACTGGAAGCGGGTGTTCGCGAAGCCGCTGGCGAAGAAATCCGCGCCGGCGACCGGCGCACCCTCGCCGGTGCCGGTGGCTCCCGCCGCCGGTCCGCCACCCGTCCGTTGGGCCGACGAGCTCGCCGCGTTTGCAGAGCGCGATCGCACGGCGCCGCCCGTGCCGGGCGGCATCTGCCTGGTCGGCTCGTCGAACATCAGCCTGTGGGCGACGCTCTCGGAGGATTTTCCCGGGATGAACGTCGTCAATCGCGGCGTCGCGGGCGCCCGGCTCGCGGACCTTGCCGACTTTGCGCCGCGGCTGGTGGCGGCGGCGAAGCCGCGGGCCGTCGTCGTGTCGGCCGGCGGGAACGACCTCGCAGCCGGCGCGACGGCGACGGAGGTGCGCGACGCGTTTGCAAAGCTCGTCGCCGGCCTGCGCCCGGCCATGCCTGATGCCACGATCGCATTTGTCGCGATCGCTCCGAGCATCAAGCGCTGGGAGCAGCGCGAGATGCAGGCTGCGGCGAACGAGGCCGTGCGGGCGTTCATCGAGACGGCGGGCGACAAGCGGCTCCGCTACCTCGACGCCAACGCCGCTTTCCTCGGCGACGACGGCGCTCCCGACCCGGCCGCCTTCGCCGACGACCAGCAGCACCCGAGCACGATCGGCAACGCCCGCCGCGCCAAGGTCCTGAGGACGGCGTTCGAGGAGTTGCTCAGAGAATGAGCGCGGCGGTGCCAGACCCCGTCGCTTCCGCTCCGGGCTTTTTGGGCACCTCGACCCTCACCCCGGCCCTCTCCCGGAGGGAGAGGGAGCGGGGCGTCCGTCCTATGCGCGGCGCCAGACGTAGTCTTCGACCTGGTGGAGTGTCATCTCGCAGCGGCTGAAGCGGCTGGCGTTGACGTCGCCGATCGAGACGAGCCCCACCACGAAGCCGTCCGCGTCGACGATCGGCACATGCCGGATGCGGCGGGTGCGCATCAACTCGGCCACGTCGTCGATCGACGACTCCGGCGGGCAGCAGACCACGTCGCTCGTCATCACGTCGGCCACCGCCGTCCGCTCGGGCGCACGGCGGTCTCCGACGACGCGGCGCAGCACGTCGCGTTCGGTGAAGATGCCGACGAGCCGCCCCCCGTCCATCACGAGCACCGATCCCACGTGCTCGTCGTTCATGCGTCGCGTCGCGTCGAGCACGGTCTCGGAGAGCACCGTGGTCACGAGGGCGCGCGGATGTTCACGAAGCAAGTCCATCACGGTTTCCATGAATTCACCCTCCTCCGGGGATGAATGGTACAACGTCGGCCGGGCGGATGTCACGCCCGGAACATGAGCGGGAGAGGCGGCATGGCAGACCGGCAAGACACCTGGGAGCGGCTTTGGGCGGGCGACTGGCTCACGCCGCTGCCCGAGCGCGTGCGGGAGCCAGCGGCCTGGGGGCTCCTGCTGGGTGCCGTCGCGGTCATCGCGCTGGCGGCCTTCGCCCCGTGGGCTGACGCCCGGGGCACGGCCTACCTGCAGGCGTCGTTTGCCCGCACCCTCGCCGCGCTCGCCGCAACCCGGGGGCTCGACAGCGCGATCTCGCTCGCCCAGAGCTCGGAGCTCAGCTTCAGTTTCGGGCCCGGCGGGAGCGTGGGCATCGGCCAGGCCCTCGACCCGATCAACGACTTGGTCGAGCAGTACGGCGCCCTCCTGCTCACGAGCACGACGGCCCTCGGCGTGCAGCGGCTCGGCCTCGAAATCAGCCGGGCAGCCGGCTGGTGGCTCATGGTGCCGGCGACCGCGGCGCTCGCGGCAGCGGCTGCGACCGACGGCCGGCGCCGGCGGGCGATGCTGGGCTGGGCGCGACGGCTGTTTTGGATCGCGCTCTTCGCGCGGCTCGCGATCCCCGTCGCCGCCTGCCTCGATGAACTCGTCGTGGCGAAGTTTCTCGAGGCCGGCTACCAGGAGGCCGCGGCGGCAGTGGCAAGCACTACGGAAAAGCTCGAGACGGTCGAGGCGGAGGAGACGAAGAAGCCGTGGTATGAACGGTTCAATCCCGTCGACTACGTCGGCGAGCGGGCCCAGCGGCTCTACGAGGCGGTCGGGGCGGTCGGGGAATCGATCGTCAACCTGGCGATCTACTTCACAATTTCCACGATCGTCCTGCCTCTGGGCACCCTCTGGCTCCTGGCACGGATGGGCGGGGCGGTGATGCGGGGTCCCTCATAAACCCCGGTTCTCCGCAGAAAGAGGGGGTTTTCAGGCCAAATCGCGGCCAGCCTCGGGGCTGGCCAAAAAATCGACACGCCAGGCGCTTGAAAGCCCGCCAACTCAACGTAATCTATCCACCTTATCAGGCGGCCGAACCGTTCGGTCGTCGCAGAGAGAGGTCTCTTCGACCGACCGATCGGGCGCGTACGAAAAACCTGCTCGATTTTTCCCTGTTCCTTTTCCTTTTGGAGGTTTGCGTGATTCGCAAAGTTCTGTCCTGCCTCCTGCCGGCTGTCGCCGTCGTCGCCCTGTGCACGAGCACGTGGGCTGCCGACTGTGGTGGCTGCAGCGGCGGTTGTGCCGGTGGCTGTGAAGGCGCTGTCGTCAGCGGCGACGCCTGTGGTGGTTGTGGTGGTTCCGGCGCAGCGTGCGGCGGCACCAAGACGGTGTACCAGCGTCAGTACGTGACCGAGATGAAGACGGTCACGTCGACCGAGTACACCACCGAGACGCGTGAGCGGACCTACACGGTCACGAAGCGCGTTCCGCGGACCGAGACGAAGACCCGGACGGTCACCGTGATGGTTCCCGAGACGAAGACGAAGACCGTGAACTACACGGTCAACAAGAACGTCACGGAGACCAAGACGGCCGAGTACACCGTCCAGGTCCCGTACACCGAGTCGGTCGAGCAGACCTACACGGTGAGCGTGCCGGTGAGCGAGGAGAAGACCTCGACCTACACCGTCATGGTTCCGAAGCAGGAAGAGAAGACCTCGACCTACACGGTCCAGGTTCCTTACACCGAGCAGGTCGAGCAGACCTACACGGTGATGACGAACGTGCCGGAAGAGAAGACCTCGACCTACACGGTCCAGGTCCCGTACACCGAGCAGGTCGAGCAGACCTACACGGTGAGCGTTCCGGTCCAGGAAGAGAAGACCGCCACCTACACGGTGATGGTGCCCTACACCGAGGAGAAGGTTTCGACCTACACGGTGAAGGTTCCCTACACCGAGCAGGTCGAGCAGACCTACACGGTGAACGTCCCCTACACCGAGCAGGTGACCCACACCCACAAGGTGCAGAAGCGGGTGCCGGTGCAGTCGATGAAGACGGTGCAGGTCCGCGGCGGCTCGTGGCAGACCCAGCAGTACACGGTCGGCGGTGGCGTTGACGCCAACGGCTGCCCGTGCCCTGAGAAGGTCTGCTGCAAGCGCGTCTGGGTTCCGACGTGCGAGACGAAGGAAGTCCCGGTCACGACGTATGACTGCGTCACCGAGGAGGTTCCCCACACCGTGACGGTCACCAAGTGCCGTCCGGAGCAGCGGAGCCGCACGGTGAGCGTCACGAAGCACCGCGACGAGGAGCGCACCCGCACCTACACGGTGCAGAAGTGCCGCCCCGAGGAGCGGACTCGCACCTACACCGTGACGAAGTACGTGCCGGAGACGAAGACCCGCACGGTCAGCGTCACCAAGTACAAGTCCGAGGAGCGCACCCGCACCTACACGGTGACGAAGTGCGTGCCGGAGACGAAGACCAGCACGGTCAGCGTCACCAAGTCTCGTCCGGAAGAGCGGACCCGCACCTACACCGTCACGACCTGCGTGCCGGAAGAGCGGACCCGCACCTACACCGTGACGAAGATGGTGCCGGAGACGAAGACCCGCACGGTCAACGTCACCAAGTACCGTTCCGAGACGAAGACTCGGGAGTACACGGTCACCAAGTGCGTGCCGGAGACGATGACCAAGGAAGTTTCCTACACGGTCATGGTCCCGTCGCAGAAGGAAGAGTCGTACACCGTCACGGTGTATGACTCCGTCCCGGAGACGAAGACGGAGAGCTACACCGTCCGCGTCCCCCACACGGTGACGAAGGAAGTGCCGGTGCAGAAGTGCGTCATGGTCGCCGTCGAGGTGCCCGTCGAGGGTGCCTGCGGTGGTGCGGCTGGTGACGCCGGTGCTGCCGGTGGCTGCGGTGGTGCTGGTGCCTGCGGCGACGCTGGCGCTGGTGCCTGTGGCGATGCCGGTGCCGGTGCGGCCGCCTGTGGCGACTGCGGCGGTGCCAAGAAGGGCTGCCGCCGCAAGGGCTGCCGCCGCTGCGGCTGCTAAGGCCGGGCACGCTCCCTAGAGAGTGAATCAGAGGGGGTCGGACGACCGTTCGTCCGACCCCCTCGCTTTTTT
>JBJSZP010000336.1:0-5544 GCA_046090365.1 Planctomycetia bacterium | reverse complement strand
CGACCGCGGCTACGCCCAGCCGCTCGAGCGGCCGCACATCCAGAAGCGGAAATGGTTTGCGTTCGGGTTCAACGGCCAACTCGCCAACTATCCGGAGCTGCGGGCCGAGATCCTCGCCGGCGACGACAACCACCTCGCCCGAGACAACGACACCGAAGTGATCATGCACGCGATCGGCAACGAGCTCTCCGGCGAGGCCGACCCGAAGCCCGTGGAACTCCTGGCCGCGATCGCCGCCAGGTTCGACGGGGCCTGGAACCTTGCCATCCTCGACGCCTGCGGGCGGATGATCGTGGCCCGCGACCCGCTCGGCATCCGGCCGATGGAATACGCCCGGCTCGGCCCGCTCGTCGCGGCCGCCAGCGAGAGCGTGGCCCTCCTCAACCTCGGCTTCCCGGCGGAGTCGATCCGGTCGCTCGAGCCGGGGACGGCGTTGATCGTCGAGGGGGGCGAGATGCGGATCGAACGGTTCGCGGCGAGTACGCGCCGGGCCCACTGCTTCTTCGAGTGGATCTACTTCGCAAACGTCGCGAGCACGATGGACGACCGGAGCGTGTACCTCACGCGGAAGCGGCTGGGCGAGGAGCTGGCCCGGCTCGAGACCGTGCCGATCGACCGCGACACGGTCGTCGTGCCCGTGCCCGACACGAGCAAGGCCGCGGCCGACGCCATGGCCTACGCCCTCTCGATCCCGTGTGTCGAGGGCCTGATCCGCAACCGCTACACCGGCCGCACATTCATCGACGGCGCCTCCAGCCGCCGCCAGAAGGCCGAATCGAAATACACACCCCTCCGCGAGGTGCTCGAGGGGAAGCGGGTGTTACTCGTCGAAGACTCGATCGTGCGCAGCACGACGATGAAGGTCCTGCTCGGTCGGATGCGGTCGCTCGGCCTGGCCCGCGAGATCCACGTGCGGGTCGCCTGCCCGCCGATCATCGCCCCCTGCTTCTACGGCATCGACATGTCGACGATCGACGAGCTCTTCGCGCCGGCCTTCCTCCCCGACGGCCGGCTCACGGCCGAGGCGCAGGCGGCGATGGCGGCGAAACTCGGCGCCGACTCGCTCCGCTACCTGCCGGTCGAGGCGGTGGCCCGCTCGATCGGCTTCGGCGCGGCCGACCTCTGCCAGGCCTGCCTGACGGGCGAGTATCCGACGCCCGCTGGCGAGCGGCTCTACCAGATCGCCCTCGACCAGACCCGCCGCGGCCACGCCGGCCGCACCTACGAAGCTGTCAAGTAGGACGTTGAGCACGCGCCGGCTCGTGACTGCCCACGCCCTCTCGCTTGACGTTCGCCTCGGCCCTCCCGGCCTCGGCTCTCTGCGTGTCCGCTTCGCTTTCGCCATCCATGGCGCAGCGCAGCCGGAGTCGAGCGAACGGAGGCCTGGAGGGCCGCAGTGAGCGTCCGGCGAGGTGGTACGGGGCAACCCCGAGCCGGTGCGGACGAGTTGTCCGGCAACCGAGACTTTTGCCCCACGGGCCAGACAGGCGGGACGCCAGCCCTATAGCGGTGACAGGCTGAAGCCTGTCCTACGGGAGACGCGTGACCGACGCGGGGCGGTCGTTGCGGGCGAGGAGCGCCCGCCATACAGGGGCGCCGGCCAGGCGGGTGCGGCGCTCGAAGTGGGTGTGGTAGTCGAGGTCGTGCTCGGCCGGCCGGGGCTCGACCGCGAGCGGCTCCGAGAACAGGCCGGTGGCCCGGGCGAAGTCGAGCGACTCGCGGAAATACTCCTCCACGTCGGTCCATACGTGCAGTTCCCCGCCGACCGGCAGTACGCGGCCCGCATGCTCGAGGAACGTCGGCGAGAGGACGCGGCGCTTGCGGTGCCGGGCCTTCCACCACGGGTCGGGGAAGTAGACGTGCACGGCGGCGAGGCAGGCGTCGGGGAGCAGCGACCGCACGAGCCGCGTCGCGTCGCCATGGATGATGCGGGCATTGGCGGCGCCGCGGCGGGCGAGCCGGGCCGCGCACAGCCGCGCGTAGCCGGCCGCCAGTTCGATGCCCAGGAAGTTACGATCGGCCCGGGCCGCCGACGCGGTGTCGAGAAACAGCCCCTTCCCGCTGCCGACCTCGAGCTCCACCGGAGCCTCGCGGGGAAAGAGCGCGGCCGGAGCGAGCGGCTCCGGCAGGTCAGCCAGCGCGAGCAGGTGCGCCGACAGGTCGAGCGCCGGGTCGGGCTTCCTCGGCGGCCGGCGCGGCATCAGTGCGTTGCCGCCCCGCCCGAGGATTGGAGCAGGAAGTCGATGGGAAGTGGCACGCCCTTGATCACGCCGTCGACGACGATGCTCTCGCGGACGATGCCCTGGAACCGGCACACGATCATCGCTTTCGGCCGCACCCGCACCCGCTCCACCGCGATCACGAGCCGGTCGCCGGGCACCACGGGCTCGCGGAACCGCACCTCCTCCATGCCGCCGAAGCCGATCACCTGGGCGTCGAGCAGGTTGTGCTTCTGCGTGTAGTAACTGGAGAGCTGGGCGGCAGCCTCGCACATCAGCACGCCCGGCATGAGCGGCATCACGGGGAAGTGGCCGCGCACCCAGAATTCGTCGCGGGTGACGTCCTTGTAGCCCACGCACAGGCCGCGGGACTGATCCTCGTGGACGATCGCCGTCAGCTGCTCCATCTCGAACCGCTGCTTGTTCCAGCGGCGGATCTCGTGGATGTCGGCGATGACGTGGTTGAGGTCGTATTCGCTCGGATGGATGATGTAGTCGCGGGGGGCCACGGCTGCGCTCCGTCGGTCGGCACCGCTCAGGTGCGGATGTGCTTCCGCTTCATCTTGCGGGCCTTGCTGTTGGCCGGGCGGGCGCCGTGGTTGGCCTTCTTGAGGCCGCGGTGGGGCTTTGCCATCGATGGATCTCCGGGCGGGGTGGAATCGTGCAGGGGAGCGCCCTGCGATCCGCGAGTTGTACCACGCGGCCCCGCCTGCCGCCACGCCGCCCCGGGCCGGACGGTCAGCGGCGGTGATTCGCCGCCGCCGCTCGTTCCGCCGCGATCGCCTCGCGCAGGCTCGTGCGCAGGATCTCCACGAAACTGGCGCCAAGAAACCCGAACAGCCCGCCGATCACGGCCGACGACAGCCCGCCGATCGCCGCCCCCGCCCACGAGCAGTCCGTCCACGCCACCAGTGCCGCCGCGCCGAGCACGGCGCCGCACACCGCGCCGATCGACGCCGACACCGGCACGAGCCGCCCGAGGCTGCCGGATCGCTCGAGGTGCGTGGGATCGGCCGTGGGCACGGCCGTCGGCCAGACACGCAGGCCCATGCCCCGGGCCAGATCGCGGTCGGTGGCGTCGCGCATCTTCGTGCCGAGCGCGTTGCCCGCGACGTGGGCGGCCGCGCTCGCGAGCACGACGACCGCCGCCATCCAGCCGGCGATCCCCAGCCAGTTGATCGCCGCGCAGGCCACGGCCACCACGACCACGAGCCATGAGTAGGTGGCATAGGTGACCAGTCGCATGCGAAGCCTCGTTCCCCCAATGGTAGCACCCTCGCCGCCCCGGGCGATCACCGGTCCCGACGTGGGACAGGCTTCAGCCTGTCATGCCCTGTCACATGCGCGCCGGCTCGTGACTGCCCAGACCCTCTCGCCGGACGTTCGCCTCAGCCCTCCAGGCTTCGGCTCTCTGCATGTCCGCTTCGCTTCGCCATCCATGGCTTCGCTCGCTCCCATAGCCCGCTCGAGGGCATGGGCAGCCCCAAGCCTCCCTCAACTGGCTCAACTGGAAAGGGGGAGGCGAGGGGTTGCCCCTACCATTGAGCCGGCGTATGTAGGCAAGCGCAGCCATGGATGGCGCAGCGCAGCCGGAGTCGAGCGAACGGAGGGCTGGAGGCCCGCAGTGAGCGTCCGGCGAGGTGGTACGGGGCAACCCCGAGCCGGCTTGCGCGCGTGGACGTGAACGAAATATCTGCCGTCAGAAGCCGCCGTCGACGGCTTCTTCCTGGTAGATCGGCAGGACGCGGTAGTAGACCTCGAGCGTGAGCACGGCCAGGGCCGTGTGGGCGAGGCGGCCGCCCGGGGCCGTGTCGCGGTCGGCGAAAAACCAGCTGCCTGCCTCGTGGCCGAATCGCGCCTGCTGCTTCACGAGCTGCGTGCGGTTCTTCACGTTCCAGTGCGGCCAGGCGGGATGGTCGAGCTGGAGCAGTGCCTGGGCGAGGTAGAAGTTCTGGTAGATGTTCGTGGGGTGCGGGCCGGGCTTGGCGAGATTCGTGATCCCGCGTTGGAGCGGCTCCTGCGTGCTGCCCCAGCCGGTGTACATGCGGCAGAGCAGGCCGATCGCCGACGTGCAGGGCTTCGCCGCGGGGGTTCGGTAGCCGTAGGCGGCGCCCCCCTGGGCCTGCACGCGGTCGAGGAACCGGCTGGCGGCCTCGATCGTGGGCGAGGGCACTTCGACGCCCGCGAGGGCCGCGCTCTTGAGGGCCGCGATCTGCCAGGCCGTGACGGTGACGTCGCCCGCTTGGCCCGGCAGGTAGCGCCAGCCGCCGCCGTGGAGGTCTTGGGCCGTTTCGGTGAACCGCACGGCGTCGCGCACGTAGGGCACAAGCATCTCGTCGCCGGTCATGCCGAGAGCCTCGGCGAGCGCGAGCGTCGTCACGCCGTGGCCATACATCGTGCCCTCGCAGAAGTCGCCGCCGCGCGGGGTGGGCTGCATCCGGCTCACGAGATAGTAGAGGCCCCGCGACACCGTCTGCTGGTAAGGTCCGTCGACGTGGGTGCTCCCCGCGCCCAAAAACGGCAGCAGGGCGATCGCCGTGCTGGCCGTCGAGCCGGTGAGCGTGCCGGGATCACGGCATGCTCCGTCGCAGCGGCAGCCGGAGAGGTCGAACTGCCACGAGCCGTCGGCCGCCTGGTGGAGGGCGAGCCACGCGAGCCCCGCCTCCACGGCCGCCTCGCTCGCCGCCGACCCGCCCCGGGCCCGGGCCGCCGCGGCCCGCGACGAGCCGCGCCGCGTGGCGAACGCCGCGGTGCCCGTCGAGAGCGTGGCTGCTCGGTCTGTAGCGGCCGCGGCCCCAGCGGCCGGGGAGGCATCGACGCGCACCGAGACGGCGTGTGCGGGTGGACCCGTCGGATCGAACCGCTCCGGGGTGTCCGTCGCCTGCACAATGTCCGCCGCGGGTTCGTCGACGGCGACGAGTGGGATGTCGTCGACCGGCGGGGCGGTCGACGCGGCGGCGGGCGGCTCTGCCTCGGCGGCGATCTCCTCCGGCGAATCGAGCGCGGCCCCGAATGCGACCTCGGCGAGCGGCTCATCACCCGGGGGCTCGAGGGCGCCGAACCGGAGGTGGAGCGGCTTCACCGTGGGTGGACGATGTGCCTCGAGCGCCAGGATGGCGAGCACGATGCAGATCACGATATGGGCCACGAGGCTCAGATAGCCCGCGCGCACGGTGGGGCTCGCGATGGCCCGCTCGATCCACGGCGTGTCGGAGCGATCGTGCGGCATGGCCCTGCGGTTCGGGTCGAGTTTTCCGGCGAGGCAAAGCGTACGCTCGGGAAGGCCCGCATTCCCGGCGCAGACTGCGATCCCCGCGGGCCACCC
>JBJSZP010000335.1:0-7428 GCA_046090365.1 Planctomycetia bacterium | reverse complement strand
GGCGACGTGACGATCGTCCGCTGGTCGAACGAACGCTTCGCGACCTGGTGTGGCCCTCGGAACCCCGAGGGCCACGGTTTTTTTGCGGCCCTCGGCCACCCGGACGTCGTGGGCCCCGACCAGCGGCCGTTCGAGACGGCGCTCGCCACCGGGGAGGTCGTCGCGGCGACGCTGCGCACGCGGGACAACCGCTACCTGCACCTGCTGGCCACTCCGCAGGCGGGCACGCGCCGCGTCGTCGCCGCGGTCCGCGACGTGACGCACACGATTCTCGAGCAGCAGAAGCGGGCCGCGATCCACCAGGCCGGCCAGACCCTCGCCGACCTCTCACCGTCGGAACTCGCCGACATGACGGTGCAGGAACGGATCGAACTGCTGAAGAGCAACATCATCCACTATGCCAAGGATCTCCTGCAGTTCGACGTGCTCGAGATCCGGCTGCTGGATCAGCAGACCGGCCGACTCGAGCCGCTGCTCGCCGAGGGGATGCAGCCGGAGGCCGAGGCCCGCATCCTCTACGCCCGCCCGGAGCACAACGGCGTGACGGGCTTCGTGGCGGCGACGGGCAAGAGCTACTTCTGTGCCGACACCACGAAGGATCCGCTCTACCTCGAGGGCTGCAAGGGTGCCAAGAGTTCCCTCACCGTTCCCCTCATGCTGCACGATCAGGTGATCGGCACGTTCAACGTGGAGAGCCCCGAGCCGGGCGGCTTCTCCGACACCGACCTCCAGTTTCTCGAGATTTTCTCGCGCGACGTGGCCGCGGCGCTCAACACGCTGGAGCTGCTGGTGGCCGAGAAGGCCTCGACGGCCGCGGAGAGCGTCGAGGCGATCCACGGGGCGGTCGCCCTGCCCGTCGACGACATCCTCAACGACGCCGTCAACGTGATGGAACGCTACATCGGCCACGATGCCGACGTGGTCGAGCGGCTCCAGCGGATCCTGCGCAACGCCCGCGACATCAAGCAGGTGATCCAAAAGGTGGGCGAGACGATGACGCCCAGCGTAGCCCATGGTCAATCGCGGCAGGGCCAGCGCCGGCCGGCGCTCGCCGGGCGAAGGATCCTCGTCGTGGATGCCGACGAGCAGGTCCGTGCGGCCGCCCACTCCTTGCTCGAGCGCTATGGCTGCACCGTGGAGACCGCCCGCGACGGCGCCGAAGCCGCGTCGATGGTGCGGGCCGCCTGCGGCCGTGAAGCCTACGACGTGATCATCGCCGATATCCGCCTGCCCGACATGAGCGGCTATCAGCTGCTGCTCCGGCTGCAGGAGATCCTCGAGCACGTGCCGCTCGTGCTGATGACGGGGTTCGGCTACGACCCCGGCCATTCGATCGTGAAGGCCCGCCAGGCCGGCATCGACCTCGTGCTCTTCAAGCCGTTCCGCGTCGACCAGCTGCTCGATACGGTGGAGCGGGCCCTCGCGTCGCCCAAGGCCGTCTGAGGCCGGGCGGGGCCGCGTCTTCCGCCTCTCCCTCAGGGAGAAGCCGGGTGAGGGTGTCTGCAAAGCCTCCCAAGTTCCCTCCCAGATTCCCTGCACGCTCACCCCGGCCCTCTCCCGGAGGAAGAGAAAAGACGGGAGACCACCTGTTTTCCGGGACCCGGGTGACCTTGACCCGCCGCGCCCGGGCCCGCTACTTCTCCCGCCGCAAAGTTCCGCACCTCCGCAGAGACTTCACTGATGGTCCGCACCCCCGACTGCCGCGTCTGGATCGGCCGCGCCGCCTTCTGCGGCCTCGCCCTCGCCGCGCTCGCCGCGCCGGCGGCCGACGACGCCGGAGACGCCGCGGCGCCGACGAGCGGTGCCGCCGAGGCGGAGGCGGCGCGGCGGGTGATGAGCGCCGCGATCGCGGGCCCGGCGGCCGTGCCGGCATCGGAAGCCAGCCCGCCCTCCGAGGCAGCCGCCGAGCCGGCCGCCACGCCTGCAGTCGCGCCTCCGGGCGCCACGGACGCACCGGTCGACCTCGTGATCGCCAGGCTCTCGGCCGAGGTCGCCGCGAAGCAGCTCGAGGCGAAGCGCATCGCCCAGAAATCACCGGCCGAGGCGATGGCGATCCTCGATGCGACCGCCGCGAGCGTGGCGCGGGAAACGATCCCGGCCGACGCCCGCGGCCAGCTCGAACGACGTATCGAGCGCACGCGCCGGGACATCGAGGAGGCGACCGGCAAGCGCCGGGCCGAGATCGCCCTCGACAGGAAGAATGCCGCGATCGAGGCCAAGATCGATCGTGAGCGGGCGAAGAAGGTCGAGGTCGACGAGCGGCTGGCGATGCTGGTCGAGGAATACAACGTGCTCGTCGACGAACGTCGCTTCCCGGAGGCGGAGGCGATCGCCAAGAAGGCGGCCCAGCTCGCCCCCGACAACCCGGTGGTCCGCCAGCTGCTCTCGCAGAGCCGGATGGTGCGCCGGCTGAGCACGCAGCAGTCGCTCGACGGCGTCAAGCAGGCCGCCTTCCTCGACGACGCGGAGGACACGCAGCGATCGAGCGCACCGTTCGTCGGCCCGATCGCCTTCCCCGAGACGAAGGACTGGACCGACCTCACGAAGAACCGGTCACGGCTGGAGGCCGAGGGACGGTCGCGGGCCTCGGCCGCCGAGGTCGAGATCCAGAAGAAGCTCTCCGTGAAGGTGCGGGCATCCCACCGCAACGAACCGCTGGCCGCGGTGCTCGACGCGCTCGCGAAACAGGCCGACGTCCCGATCCACCTCGACATGGTCGGCCTGGAGAACGAGGCGGTCCGCAGCGACACGCCGGTGACGATCTCGCTCGACCAGCCGATCTCACTGAAGAGCGCCCTCAAGCTCTTGCTCGAGCCGCTGCACCTGGAGTACACGATCCGCGACGAGGTGCTGAAGGTCACGAGCCCGCGGCTCGTGAAGGGGGAGTACTACAGCGTCTCATACCAGGTGGCCGACCTCGTCGTGCCGATCCCGAACTTCTCGTCGGACGGGCTCGGCATCACCGGCGCCCTGCGCGACGGCTACGCACGGATCCCCACCCGCAACGCGCTCTCCGTGGAGACCGGCCCGCCCCCGGCGGGCATCAACGGCGCGAGCACGCCGCCGGCGAACGGCGCCTTGAACCCCACGGCCTTGGCCCAGTTCCAGGGGGGCATGGGCGGCCCGCCCGCCATGGGATCGACGCCGTCGATCCCGTTCGGGGCGCCGAATGTGGGCGGCAGCCAGGCCGACTTCCAGTCGCTGATCGACCTGATCCAGAACACCGTGGCGCCGCAGACCTGGAACACGGTGGGCGGCCAGGGGGCGATTCAGCCGTTCCAGACCAACCTCAGCCTCGTGATCAGCCAGACGCAGGAGGTGCACGAGGAGATCGCCGACCTGCTCGTGCAGCTGCGCCGCCTCCAGGACCTCCAGGTGACGATCGAGGTCCGGTTCATCCGCCTCAACGACACGTTCTTCGAGCGGATCGGCGTCGACTTCGACTTCAACATCCAGACGAACGTCGGCGACCCGCTCAACCTCACGGCCGTCCCGACGCAGTCGAACGGCTCCACGTATCCGGCCCAGCTCGGCATCCAGGCCCAGCCGGGCGGCCGCTCCCAGACGATCGGCCTCGACAACACGGGCAACCCGGGCGTGGCCCTGTCGCCGTTCGGGCGGACGAACGTGTTCAGCCCGACGCAGACGACCGGCCAGGCCAATGCCCCGGGATTCACGCAGAACTACTACTCGATCCCGTTCCGGCAGAACAGCTACGGCAGCGCCACGGTGCCCGCACTGCCCGGCCTCCCCGACCCCACGACGTCGGCCGCGAACTTCGGGTTCGCGATCCTGTCCGACATCGAGGCCTTCTTCCTCATCCAGGCTGCCCAGGGCAACACGCGGTCCAACGTGATGCAGGCGCCGAAAGTGACGCTGTTCAACGGCCAGAACGCCTTCGTCTCCGACACCACGCAGCGTCCGTTCGTGACGAGCGTGATCCCGGTGGTGGGCGACTTCGCCGCGGCCCAGCAGCCGGTGATCACGGTGCTCTCGGAAGGCACGGCCGTCAACGTGCAGGCCGTGGTCTCGAGCGACCGCCGCTTCGTGCGGCTGACGCTCGTTCCCTTCTTCTCGCAGATCGGGAAGGTGGAGCAGTTCCAATTCGAGGGCTCACGCTCGACGAAGACGAAGAGCAGCGACGAGAAGTCGGGCGTCGACGGCGAGGCCGACGTGGCTGGCGGCATCGGCGCGAACGCCGGCGTCACGACCGGCGTCAGGGCCGACCGCGAGGAGGAGGTGCGGTCGAGCGGCACCACGATCCAGTTGCCGGAGTTCATCTTCACGACCGTGACGACGACCGTGAGCGTGCCGGACGGCGGCACCGTGCTCCTCGGCGGCATCAAGCGGCTCCGCGAGGGCCGCAACGAATTCGGCGTGCCGATCCTCTCGAAGATTCCCTACGTCAACCGGCTGTTCAAGAACGTCGGCCTCGGCCGCACGACCGACAGCCTGATGCTGATGGTGACGCCGCGGATCATCATCCAGGAGGAAGAGGAGGAGAAGCTCCTCGGATCGACCCGGCCGTAACCCGGCTGGTGCGGTCACGGTGTGGTGCAGATAGAACAATCTGCACCTCCAGACGGGGCCGGTCTCGCCGTAGCCGCAGATTGGCAATCTGCGGCATGCCCGACCAGGCACGAGTCGACATGAACTAAAAAAGCACCCTCCGCATGCTTCGCCTCTGGCTTCTCTCCGGCTCGATTCTCGGTTTCCTCGGCGTGGCCGCGGGGTCGTTTGGCGCCCACGGCCTGAAGGCCCTGCTCGAAGCGAACGGGCAGTCGGCCAATTGGGAGACCGCCGTGCGGTACTGCCTGTACCACGCCCTCGCGCTCGTGCTCGTCGGCCTGCTCTCGGGACTGCCGCAGGCCGGAGCGGCCCGCGGCCTGCTCGGCGCCACCGGCTGGGCGTTTCTCCTGGGCACGCTCGTGTTCAGCGGATTCCTCGCGGCCCTGGCGCTCTCGGGCCTGAAGATCCTGGGGGCGATCGTGCCGATCGGCGGCGTGCTGCTGCTCGTTGGCTGGGCCTGCCTCGCGGCCGCCGGATGGGCCTGCGGCTCACCCGACTGACGCGGCTCGCGCGAAGGCAGCCTAATTCTCGGCGGCCGGCTCGTCGGCGAACGGGTTCGCAGCGTCGCCCGGCTTTTCGGCCGGCTCCTCGGGCTCCTCTGCGTCGGCTTCGTCCTCAGCCTCCGCCTTCTTCGCGGCGGGCTCCTCAGCCTCCTCGACGGCTTCGCCTTCCTCGGCTTCAGCCTCCCCTGCCTCGGCCTTGGGGCGTGGAGCGGCGACCGGCTCGGCCGGCTCGATCCGCTCCGGCCGACGGCGACGGAGCACGTCGGCCTCGGGCTCGTAGATGTCGGAATACCGCCGCCGGGTCGCGGTGCGGTCGCGTTCGAGCGCCGCCACGCGGGCCCGCCCACGATACTGCTCGAGTTTCAGACGGTCGCAGCCCTGCACGCGCTCGAGGGCCCGCCCGATGGTGCGGCCCCCCACACCGCCGCGCCCTTCCACTTCAAGGTTCGCGCCCTGCTGGAAGTCGGCCTCGGCCTCGTCGAGCCGGCCGAGCTTGAGGGCCGCCAGGCCACGGAAATACCAGGCCCGAGGATCGCTGCTGCCCGCCTCGATGGCCTGCGTGAGGTCGTCGTAGGCCCGCTGATGGTCGTTCGCGAAGTAGGCGTGCACGCCGGCGCCGTAGGACCGGGAGAGGGCCGCCACCTCGGCCGCAGGCAGCTCGGCCCTCAGGCCGCCGCCAAGCAGGCAGCATGCCGCCGCGAGGGCGAGCGGGGCCCAACGTCTACGGTTGTCACGACTGGTCATCCAATCTTCTCCTCGGCCGAGGGACGGGCCAGGCGGCCGATCACCGGGCGTTCTCTGACCCGACTATCGACGGATTTTAGCCCGCCGGACCGTTCGGCACCGGCCGCGTCGCTACGACCGTCACGACCGGCCGTCACCGAGGCCGCAGGGTTTGCCCGTCCCCGGCAGCCCCACGGGCCGCCGCGTGGCGGCGAAAGGTCTGCTCGTCGAGGAATACGCCGGCCCGGACCAGTTCGAACATGACCGGCTCGGACGGCCAGCCGAAGGCAGCCAGGAGACGGTCGAACTCGTCCTGGGGGCAACTGCCCTTGAGATCCACGAGCAGCACCCTGCCGTCCCGCTCGAACAGGTTCCCATCGACCTGCCAGGGCCGTTCGGCGGCCGGGCTCGTCCACACGAACGATCCGTCAGGCTCCGCATAGAGCCGCGGCAGCGCGGCCAGCCGCGCGAGCGCCTCGTCGAAGCCCAGCGCCAGCGGACGCCCCAAGGACTCTCGGGGCACGGCCAGCACGGGCCACGAGCCATGGTCGTCCCCGAACTGCCGATCGCCCACGGCCTGCAGCGGCCGGGGGTGAAGGGTGGCCTCGAATGCCAGGCCGTGCCCGGCGACACCGCTCGCATCCGGTCGGTTCACGGCTCCCCCACGCTCGCCCGCACCCAAGCCGCGTAGGCCGCCGTCGCCTCGAGCGTCACGATCGTGACCTGTGGCGTCTCGTAGTCATGGACCGCCAGGATGCCGGCCACGCAATCGTCCCGGCGAGCGAGCGTCGTCTTGCAGGTGCACCGCCACTCCTCGGCCGTCTCGACCGCCCCCTGCCAGGAATAGATGCTCGTGAGCGGGCCATCGATGTGCACGCAGGCTGCCAAGCCGCTCGTCACCAGTCGCTCCGCGCAGGCGGCTGCCGCCGCCCGCGAGGCGAAGGTGCTGCGAATCTCCACGAGGCCCGGCTCGATGACCGGCCGTCTGGTCGACGATTGCATGCGACTGCTGGTCTCCAGTGGAGCGGGCATCATGCCGCATCCACGAGCCCGCGGCCAGTATCCTGCACCCCGACGGCCACCACCCCCGAGCCGACACCCACCGGCTCGAGATGCTCCTGCCAGGACAGGTCGGCGAGATGGCAGGAGAAGGCCGGAGCTTGGTTGGCCGCGGCATGCCCCACCACCTGCCGCGTGGAGCCTCGAATCGTCTCCAGCGACACCCCGAGCCTCGCGAGGGCCGCCGGCGGTGGTCGGAGCGGGTCGCGATCGCCGAGCCAGGCCGCCAAATCGCCCAGCGCGTCGAACTCGGCCTCGCACGTGGGCATGTCGCGCGTGGCGATCACATGCCAGCGATCCACGGACCGTCGCCACAGGTCGCTGAACCGTGTCCGCAGGTCAATGGCCGCCTCGATCGAGGTCACCTCGGGCCCGAGTGCGGCGATGCAGGCGGGCAGGCCCACGGGCCCCGCCGACGAGAGCTCACCCAGCCGCGGTCGCAGGATTTGCCAGAGTGCCGCATCGTCTCGGACGGCCGCTGCGAAGGCGACCACGAGGTCGATGGTCAGACTCTCGGCGAGCGTCGGCGGCCTGTCGATGCCCACCTGTAGCGAGCCGCGGCCATGCGCGAGGG
>JBJSZP010000334.1:0-713 GCA_046090365.1 Planctomycetia bacterium | reverse complement strand
AAAAAAAAAAAAAAGAAAAAAGGGGGAAGGGAGGTAAGACGGGGGCTCTTCAGATCGGTTCCACGCGGCCCGCAGCCACCGGCGCGGGGAGCGATCGGCCCGCCTGAAACACCTCATACACGCGTCCGCCCACGGCCTCGTCGCTCGTCGCGCCGCAGTCGAAGGCCACGCCGTCGCCACGCTTCACGCTCCCCGTGAGGTCGATCGCCACGCGGCCGCGCTGCACGCTCACCACGGTGCCGAGCCTCACGCCCCGCTTGGCACTGCTCGTCGCCGGCACGAGCATCTTGTGGTCGCAGCCCTTGAGCCAGCCCGGCGAAAATCCGCGGGAAAACGAGAGCTCCATCTCCTCCACCTCGCGCGGCGTGAATTCGACGGGCCGGGCCGCCACGGCCGCGTCGATCGCGCGGCGGTAGTGCTGCGTGATGTTCGCCACGTATTCGGGCGTCTTCAGCCGGCCCTCGATCTTCAGCGACGTCACGCCGGCCGCGATCAGCTCGGGCACGAGCGCATAGGCCGCGAGGTCCTGCGGCGAGAGGAGGTATTTTTGCAGCCCCAGATCGACGTCGCGGCCGTCGCACACGAGGTCATACGGCAGCCGGCAGGCCTGGGCACACTGGCCGCGGTTCGCACTGCGGCCGCCGAGCGACTCGCTCGTGAGGCACTGCCCCGAGTAGGCCACGCACAACGCGCCGTGCACGAACACCTCGAGC
>JBJSZP010000333.1:0-1101 GCA_046090365.1 Planctomycetia bacterium | reverse complement strand
CCGACAGCCTGCTCGCTGGCCGCTCGGGCGTGCGCGAGATCGAAGCGGCCGCCGGGGCCCGTGAAGGCCGGCAGTTCGCCGCCCCCGTCGCCTCGATCCCTCAGCCGGCCGGTCCCCACTTCGCCGACTTTTCCGCACTCACCCGGCTCGAGCAGATCTGCCTGGCGCCGGCGGCGGCCGCCTTCGCCGAAGCGGGGCTCCCCGCCGGCCTCGCGCCAGACCGCATCGGCATCGTGCTCGGGATTGGGGCCGAGCAGCTCAAGGCGTGGGAAATTGATTTTCTCGCTGGCGGCCGGGCCGTGCTCGAGCCGCGGCGCGACGAAACCCTCGTCCACAAGCTGGCCCGACGGCTCGGGATCGCCGGCCCGGCGGTGGCGGTGGCCGCGGCCTGTGCTTCGAGCGGCTACGCGATCGCCCTCGGCCGCGCGTGGCTCGACGCGGGCCGCGTCGACGCCTGCCTCGTGGGTGGCTGCGACATCTTGAGCCCGACGGCGATCGCCGCGTTCTACAACCTTCGCGCCCTCTCCCGCCGCACCGACGATCCGTGCAAGGCCTCGCGGCCGTTCGACCGCGACCGCGACGGCTTCGTGATGGCCGAAGGAGGCGCGTTCTTCGTGCTCGAGCGCCGCGACTCCGCCGAGCGGCGTGGAGCCCGCATCCACGGCGAGCTCGCCGGCGTGGGCATGTCGAGCGACGCCCATCACATGGTGGCGCCCTGCAGCGATCCGACGCAGGCCGCCCGGGCGATCGGGCTCGCGCTCGCCGACGCCGGCATCGAGCCGGGCGACGTCGACTACGTCAACGCCCACGCCGCGGGCACACCCGTCGGCGACGCGGCGGAGGCAGGCGCGATCCGTATGGCATTTGGCACGGCCGCCGCCGTGCTGCCGGTGAGCTCCACGAAGAGCATGTCGGGCCACCTCGTGAGCGGCGCCGCCGCGTTCGAGGCCGTGGCGTGCTTGGCCGCCATCGAGCGCCAGGCCGTGCCCCCGACCGTCAACCTCGACTCGATCGACCCGGCCTGCGCCCTCGACCACGTGCCGCACACGGCAAGGCCGCACCGCGTGCGTATCGCCGCGAGCAACTCGTTCGGCTTCGGCG
>JBJSZP010000332.1:0-1137 GCA_046090365.1 Planctomycetia bacterium | reverse complement strand
TGCGTGGCTTCGATCGTCCACGCCGCGGGCTCCGGCTCGCCGCGGGGCCAGACCTTGCCGCGGAGCACGGCCGCCGGGCCGGTCGTGCGGGCCTCGAACCTCATCGTGTACCACCGGCCGGCCTCCCAGGAAAACGGGATCGTCTTCGAGAAGTAGGTGGCCACCTGCGGCGGCCAGCTTCGCAGTTGCAGTTGCTGCGCCGCCCCCATCAGGTCGAGCGTGTACCGCTGGGCGATGAGCCCCATGTCGGGCATGCGGGCCTTCTCGAGCGCTGCGGGATTGCCGAACCGCTTCGTGAACGCGTCGGCGTCGCTGTCGCTCGCGGTGGCTACGGCCGGGTCGCCGGGCTTCTCCACGCCCGTCTCCTGGGCGCGGAAGTCGGCGCGGATCGAATAATCATGCAGCCCGATCGGCCCGATCCAGCCCTGGCTCCGCGTGCCCTTGGGGATCGTCGTGATCTTCACGAGAACCTTCGAGCCGTCGACCTCGCGAACCACGTGCCGATACCGCATGCCGATCCACGGGAGCGGCGGCTCCCCCTTCACGACGCCGGTCTTCGGATCGGCCGCGAGCGGGATCGACTCGAAGTCGAAGGCCCACGGGAGCGGCGGCATCGAGCGGATGCGGGCCTTCCCCTCGAGCGGGCCCACCTTCGCCGTCACGATCGCGGCGGCGTGCTCGCCCGCCGGCGCCGTGTAGATGCCGTCGCCGGCGACCGTGCCGACCGTCGTGGAAAACTCCGCGGGCGACTCCTTCACGAACCTGCCCGCCGCGTCGAACAGCCGTACCTTGAGCGGCAGCGTGGCCCCGGCGGCGATCTGCGCCTCGGCGGGCACGACCTGCGCCCAGGCGGGCTCACCCGCGGGCCCCTTCGTCGATGCCGATACCGTTTCGGGCCGCGACGCGGTGGGCCCGCTTCGCGCGGGCGTCGCCTGCGTGCCGAGGCAATACAGCCGGGCGCTGGTCGTCAGATAGAGCAGGCCGTCGGCGGCGACGGGTGACGCCGTCACCTCGTCGTCCTCGTCGAGCCGCATGCGATTCACGAACTTCACGCCGTCGGCCGTCGGCTCGAGCACGTGCCACCCGCTCGTGGAGCACACGTAGAGCTTACCGTCGGCCACGAGCGGGCTGCCGCGG
>JBJSZP010000331.1:0-2010 GCA_046090365.1 Planctomycetia bacterium | reverse complement strand
GGGTTGCCCCTACCATTGAGCCGGCGTGAGTCACCAGCGGAGCCATGGATGGCGCAGCGCCTGTGACTCCGAGCGAACGAAGCCCACGGAGGGGCGCAGTGAGCGTCCGGCGAGATGGTGGGGGCAATCCCGAGCCGGCGCGGACGAGTCGGGCCAGGCTATCGAGAAAGTCGGCCCGAGCCTTGCCACGACCAAAATCGGCAGAAAGCCGATGTTTCGCGTGCAGACAGTGCCTCGTCTAGGACTCGAACCTAGAACCCTCTGATTAAGAGTCAGATGCTCTGACCAATTGAGCTAACGAGGCGATGCGTGTTTTCTACCGGCGCCGCCGCAGGTCGGCAAGGGCCGGCGGCGAGGCCGCGTTGAGGGATTTTCCGCGAGCGGCTACATTTCCGCGTTCCCACACGTTCTTCGCGAGTCTGGAGGTTGTTCATGGGCAGGTTCGACGGGCTGAAGGGCCTCGTGCTCGGCGTGGCCAACGATCATTCGATCGCCTGGTACATCGCCAAGGAGATTCTCGCCGAGGGGGGGCAGGTCGGCTTCACGCACCTGCCCGACAAGCCCGACGACGAGCGGCAGCGGAACCGGCGGCGGGTGGCCCTGCTTACGGATCCCGAGCCGAACGCGAAGTTTCTCGTGCCGATGGACGTGTCGAACGACGGGCAGATCGCGGCGGTGATGGACCGGGCGAAGCAGGAGTTTGGCACGATCGACTTCCTACTCCACTCGATCGCCTATGCGCCGATGGAAGACCTCAAGGGCGAGACCACCAATTGCAGCCGCGAGGGCTTCCGGATCGCGATGGAGACGAGCGCCTACAGCCTGCTCGCCGTGGGCCGGCTCGCCCGCGGAATCCTCGCCAAGGACGCGTCGATCCTCACGCTCACCTACTTCGGCGGCGAGAAGGTGGTGCCCGGCTACAACATCATGGGCGTGTGCAAGGCCACGCTCGATGCCTGCGTGAAATACATGGCCTATGACCTCGGGCCGGCCGGCGTGCGGGTGAACGCCGTGAGCGCGGGGCCGCTGCGGACGCTCGCGGGCCGCGGCGCGGGCGTCGAGGAGATGCTCGAGCTGTACGAGCACATGTCGCCCATGGGCCGCAACATCACGCACGAGGAGGTCGGGAAGACCGGCGCGTTCCTGCTCTCGCGCGACTCGGGCGGGATCACCGGCGAGATCCTCCATGTCGACGCCGGCTACAACGTGATGGGCTCGCCGGGCCGGCTCCTGAACCTCGTGCAGAAGCCGGCGTGACGCCGCGGCCGATCGCCGTCGCCGTCGTGGTGCACGCGGGCCGGGTGCTCGTCGGCCGGCGAGCCGACGACGCGGCCGAGCAGCCCGGGCGGGCGGAGTTTCCCGGCGGCTCGGTCGAGCCGCATGAGACGTCGGCCGCCGCCGCGCTGCGCGAGTGCGTCGAGGAGGCGGGGATCGCGATCCGCGTGCTCGACCGCACGGTCGAGGTCGTCGCTGCGAGCGCCCAGCCGCCGGTCGCGATCACGTTTCACTGGGCGACGCCGCTCGACCCCGACGCGTTGCCCAGGCCCCCGTTCGCATGGGTGCCGATCGCCGAGTTGCCGCGGCTGAATTTTCCGGCCGCGAATGCACAGGTGATCGCGATGCTCGGCGGCGAAAACGCGACCGTCGGTCACGGGGGGTCGTAGCCGCCGGGGTGCCAGGGGTGGCAGCGGCAGATGCGGGCGAGGCCCTTGAGGCTCCCGCGGACGGCGCCGTATTTGTTCACTGCCTCGCGGAAGTACGTGCTGCAGGTGGGCTGGAACCGGCAGTGCCGGCCGAGCAGCGGGCTCAACGTCACCTTGTAGAGGAGCACGAGGCCCACGAGGACGGCACTCGCCACGCGGTCGCAGAGGCGGGCGATGGCGTGGACGAGGTCCATCGGTCACTTCCCCGCGAAACCTGGCCGGGCGGTGATCCGCCGCGTGAGTGCCTCGAGCGTCTCCGCGACGAACCGCGCCCCGCCGGCGCCGGCGGGCACCGTGCGGGCCTTCA
>JBJSZP010000330.1:0-737 GCA_046090365.1 Planctomycetia bacterium | reverse complement strand
CGGTGACGAACAGCTCGCCCGCGTCGAAGAAGCCGAGGTCGCCCGTGCGCAGGTAGGGCCCGGGGTTGGGCCGCCACTTCTTCGCCGACTGCGTCCGCGACTGCGAGTCGGGCACCGCGAGCATCGCGTGGAAGGTCTCGCGGGTGGCGTCGGGGCGGTTCCAGTAGCCCTGGGCCACGCTCGGGCCGCTCACCCAGATCTCGCCGATCCGCCCCGGCGGCAGGGCCTCGCAGGTCTGCGGGTCGACGATCCGCACGTCCTGTCCGTCGAGCTCGCGGCCGGCCCCCACGAGCCGCCGCGTGCCGGGCACGAAGCCGGTGCGCACGATCGCCGAGCCCGTCTCCAGGGCCGCGGCATCGAACGCCCGGATCACCGGCGGCTCGAACTTCATCCCGCCGGTCACCATCAGCGTGCTCTCGGCCAGGCCGTAGCAGGGAAAAAACGCCTCGCGGCGGAAGCCCGCCGGCGCGAAGGCCTCGGCGAAGGCGTCGATCGTCTCGGGTCGCACGGGCTCGGCGCCGTTGAACGCCAGGGACCAGCTGGAGAGATCGAGGCTCGCCCGCTGCTCGGGCGTGGTCTTCCGCACGCACAACTCGTAGGCGAAGTTCGGCCCGCCGCTGATCGTGGCCCGATACTTCGAGATCGCCTGCAGCCAGCGCAGCGGCTTCTGCAGGAACGCCACGGGCGACATGAGCACGTTGAACTTGCCGCCGTAGAGCGGCACGAGGATCCCCCCG
>JBJSZP010000329.1:0-3639 GCA_046090365.1 Planctomycetia bacterium | reverse complement strand
CACGTTCGCCTCGAGCGAACCGCCCACGATCATCCCGTTGGCAGTCCGCCACCATTTTTCTTCACCGCTCCGCACATCCCACCCGGCGAGCGACGAGCCATCGAACAACGAGCGCGGCTCATCGGCCCGGGCGGTCGGAGTGGATGCGGCAGCCGCGAGCACGAGAAGGGCCGCCGCCCGGATGGTGGCGCTGACGCCCCGGCGTCCGCCGGGGGCTTTTTGGCAGACACAGGGAGCCCGGAGCGGCAGCGACGGGGTTGTCATGGCTCGCGCGTCCATTTCCTCACGCCTCGGGCATGTTGAAGTCGAACACGATGACCCGGGCCAGGCACGGCACCACGATGTCCTTCACCCGCTCATGTTCCGGGTGCGGCAGGTATTCGTCGCGGGCCTTGGGGCTCGAGAAGGTCATGATGAAGCCGTGCGTGAAGCCGTCGTTGAGGCCCTCGTCGCTCTGGTAGGGGCCGTGGGCGAAGTCGAGGAGGCCGTGGATCTTTCCCACCATGCCCGCCATCTCGCGGAAGCAGGTGGCGATCTGTGCGGGGCCGACCTCGGGCTTGAACTGGAACACGCCGTAGTGCTTGACCTGGGGCATGAAGGCTCCTTTTGAAGTGCAGGGTGTCGAAGAGGGTGGTCAGCTGGACCCCGTCGCTTCCGCTCCGGGCTTTTTGGATGCGGCATTGCGCTTGCTTGCGATGTTCGCCAGCAGCGCCTCAACGCAGGCCCGGGCGAAGGCGGGGTCGTTGATGTCGCAGTCGAGCGACCGGCAGGGGATGCCGGGCCGCAGGCTCGATTCGAGCGCGTCGAAGAGCGCCGCATCGGCGTGCTGATCATGGAAAGGGCCGTCCATCGCACTGATCACGCTGATCCCGCGGCGGGGGATGAGCACGCTCACGGGGCCGCGCGAGGCGTTTACCTTCTCGGCCACCATCCGGCCGAGGGCGGCGCACTCCTCGGGCGTCGTCCGCATGAGCGTGACCTGTGGATTGTGGATGTAGAAGGTGCGGCCAGCGAACTGCTTGGGCACGGATGCCTGCTCGCCGAAGTTCACCATGTCGAGGCAGCCGGGGGCGATGATCGCCGGCACGCCGTGCTTCGCGGCGGCGTCGAGCCGCTCCGGGCCGGCCGAGAGCACGCCGCCCACGAGTTCGTCGGCCAATTCCGTCGTGGTGACGTCGAGGACGCCGGCCACGAGGCCGCTGGCGATGAGCGCTTCCATGGCCCGGCCGCCGGTGCCGGTGGCGTGGAACACGAGCACCTCGTAGCCCGCCTGCTCGAGGAGCGGGATCGCCGCATCGAGACACTTTGTCGTGTTCCCGAACATGCTCGCGACGACGAGCGGTTTTTCGTCGCCGGCGGTCACGTCGGCCTCGACCATCCCACAGATCGCGCCGGCCGCCCGGGCGAGGATCGTGCGCGAAATCCGGTTGAGCCCCTGCACGTCGACGATCGCGGGCATCATCGCGATGTCGCTCGTGCCCACGTAGTGCGCCGTGTTGCCGCTGGCGAGCGTGCTCACGATGAGCTTTGGAAATCCGATCGCGAGCGGCCGCATCGCCGCCGACGCGATCGCCGTGCCGCCGCCACCGCCGAGCGAGATCACGCCCTGGATTTTTCCTTCGCTCGCAAGCCGCTCGAGGAGCCGCGGCGCAGCCTTCGCCATCGCCGACACGCACTCGCCGCGGTCGCCACGGGCCACGAGGGCTGCGAGGTCGACGCCGCCCGCCGCCGCCACATCGGCGCGGGGGATGTCGGGCTGCACGGCCGGCTCGGCGCCCGTGCCGACGTCGATCAGGATCGCATCATGGCCGCGGGCCCGGATCCGCTCCGCCACGAACGCATGCTCACGCCCCTTCGTGTCGAGCGTGCCGAGGACGGCGATCGTGGCCATGCGTCGAGCTCCGGCGGATCACTTCCGCTTGCCGAGCGGAATGCTCTTGAACTGCCGCGTGAGCTCGGGGAGCGACCGCTCGAAGGCCAGCCGCTCGAGGCTCGACGCGCCCACGAAGCCGACCACGTCGGTGTGCTGGTTGATGTAAGCCGCGTCGTCGGGCGTGCAGATCGGGCCGCCGTGCGACAGGCAGATCACGTCGCTCCGCTCGTCGAGGGCCGCGCGGGCGATGGACTGCACGCGGGCGGCCGCCTCGTCGAGCGAGCAGGTGGCGTTCGTGACGCCGATCGAGCCGCCGACGGTGGTGCCCACGTGGGCGATCACGACGTCGGCCCCGGCCCGGGTCATGTCGCGGGCCTCGTCGGGCGTGCCCACGTAGACGATCGAAAAGAGATCCATCCGCCGGGCAAGGCCGACCATCTCGACCTCCTTGCAGAAGCTCATCCCTGTCTCCTCGAGGATCTGGCGAAACTGGCCGTCGACGATGCAATGGGTGGGGAAGTTGTTGACGCCGGAGAAGCCCATCTCCTTGACGCGGCCGAGCCAGTGCCACATCCGGCGGCGCGGGTCGGTGGCGTGCACGCCGCAGATCACGGGCACCTCCTCGACGACTGGCAAGACCTCGAATTCGCCGATCTCCATCGCCACGGCGTTGGCGTCGCCGTAGGCCATGAGGCCGGCCGTGGAGCCGTGGCCCGCCATCCGGAACCGGCCGGAGTTGTAGATGATGATCAGGTCGACGCCGCCCTTCTCCAGAAACTTGGCGCTGATCCCGGTGCCGGCCCCGGCGGCGATGATCGGCTTGCCCTGCCGCAGCGTGGCGTGGAGCCGGTCGAGCACTTCGGCCCGCGTGTAGGGGTTGCCCTTACCTGTCCAGGGGTTCGGCATCGCAATTCCTCGCGGCGGAGATCGTGAAATGCATTTGTTGTAGCAACGGCCGCGCGCGTCTACGACTTCCAGACTAATTGCCGCCTGCACGTGCTCGCCATGACCGAAATCCACATCGACTGTGCCCGCAACAACGAGGGCGTGCTGGCGGCGCGTAGCTATTTCGCGTCCGACGAGGAGAGGTCGAACGTGAACGCGTTGCGCCCGCGCGGTGTGACGTCGGCCTCGAGTGTCGAGGCCACGTTGTAGCGATCGGGGATGTATTGTTCGAGCCGTGGCATGCCCGGCGTGAGTTCCGCGCCGCCAGCCTGAGGCCGGCCGGCCACGATCTCGACGCGGTATCGCCCGGGCAGCGTGCGGATGCGAAACCGGCCGTCGACGATCTGGGCGCCTTGGGGCGCGGGCCCCGCCTCGAGCGGATGAAACGAGATCGCCCCGGTTGGCACCGGCTTGCCATCGAAGGCGACGCTGCCGGTGCTCGTGACGAACCCATCGCCCCTGCCGCAGCCGGCGGTCACGAGTGCGAGCAAACCCACCAGTCCATACAGAGCGCTAGTCGAGCCCATTGGTCGACTCCCCACCGTTGCGACTGCCCGCCGCCAGCCAGATCGCAGGAGAAACCTGGTCGATCACGAAACGGACCGATCCGTCGGCGAGCGTTGCGTTCACGCCGCCGGGGTGGTAACTGCGGGCCGAGATCCTGTGGTTCGCACCGCTGCCGCCCACGCACGGCGCCCGTGACAGGGCATTGCTGCAAAACGGGAGCTGATCCGACACCGTGGTGTTGGGCGGATAGAGCGTGGTGAAGCTGCAGCCGCCATGCAGGTTGTTGTGGTAGCGGCCGCGGAGGTCGATGGCGG
>JBJSZP010000328.1:0-1003 GCA_046090365.1 Planctomycetia bacterium | reverse complement strand
GAATAGCCGAGATTTCCGAAGTACATGAGCATCCAGCCGGCCGAGATGCTCGTGCGCGGCCCCCACTGCCAGCTCGTGCCGAGCGAGATGTCGAAATTGGGGATGACCAGCGTGCCGCCGGTCGACTGGGTCTCCAGCAGGGTCGGGGCGGTTGTCTTGAGTCGCGAGTCGAAGTTGCTGTAGCTGCCGACGAGTAGCGCCGCCCCGCCCGCGGCGAAAGCGCTCCAGCGGCGGGCCGGGCCGAGGTACCGGCGGCCCTGCAGGGCCAGCCGCGGCCCCACCCCCTGGAAGCTGCGGCGGGTGAGCACGAGATAGTTCGGGCATTGCGGACAGAAATTGTCGACCTCGGTCCGCACCGATGAGTCGACGAAGCGGATGCCGGCCGAGCCGGCGGTGTCCCAGCGGGCAAAGCCGTCGGTTTCCACGTCGAACTCGAACCTCCGCGCGAGCTCCATGTCGTAGATGTCGAGGTCGACGTTGGCCGTCGAGCGGATCGAGGCCGTCGCAGGCACGGCCTGCGTGAGAAACGGCCCGATGTAGGCGGTGCCGTTGCCACCGCGATAGTTGCCCGAGGCGGTGCCCTCGACGGTCGTCGTCGCACCGATGCCCAGGTAACTGAAGCGGCCCATCGTGTCGCGCGAGAAGTTGTAGCCCAGGAAGCCGCGGACACCGCTGGCGTAGCCGAAGTCGTAATCGAGCGCCTGGAGCGCGATCGCCCGGCCGCCCGTCGCCGTCGCCTGGTACATGGCGGTCGAATTGCTGAAGGATGGCCTAAGCAGCAGGTAGTCGGCTCCAGCCACGAATCGCGGGAAGCATTCCGACGTCGCCAACGTGCCGGCCGGGGCAGGGCAGGGCTCCTCCGTGAAGAGCGGGATGCCTTCGACGGGTTCTTCGGATACCGCGACCGGCTCTTGAGACGCCAACACGGGCTCTTCAGAAACCGTGATCGCGGGCAGCGGAGCCTTCGCGTTCGTCCTATCAGCCGCCAGCGCACTGTCGGCGG
>JBJSZP010000327.1:0-1368 GCA_046090365.1 Planctomycetia bacterium | reverse complement strand
CGCGCCCGACTCGGGGCCGCGGCTCGTGACGTCGAATTCGGCGGGTGCGATCGACATGGGCTAGCTGTGGTCTCGGGTGATGACGGGGAAATTGTGCCGCTCGCCGCGGCCCTGCAACGGATAGTCTTTCCGCAGCGGGTGTGCCGTGAACTCCTCGGGCATCACGAGGCGGCGCAGGTCGGGGTGGCCCTCGAAGCGGATCCCGAACAGGTCCCACACCTCGCGCTCGAGCCAGTTGGCCCCTTCCCAGAGCGATACGACGCTCGGCACCGTGGGGTCCGGATCGTCGACGAACACGCGCAGCGTGAGCCGCTGGTTGGTGACCGTGTTGGCGAGGAGATACACCAGGCCGTAGCGGTTCTTCGCCCCCTTGTAGTCGAGATAGTCGACGCAGGTGATGTCGACGAGCAGGTCGAAGCCGCGGCCCTTGAGCAGCCGGAGGGCGTCGAACGCCACGGCGGCCGGCACCACCACGCGGGTCTGGCCGCGATAGACCGACGGCTCCACGGACCCGAAGCGCTCGGCGAGCGCGGCGACCACGTCGTCGACGGCGGGGGGCGTGTGGGGCATGAAGGCCTGGGGGGTGCTGGGACGGAGGACGGGACTCAGGGGCGGCTGGACGACGCCTCGGCGGCGGCGGCGAGCTCCCGCTGGAGGACGGGGTTGCGGGCGGCATCGATGGTGAGCGGGGCGGTGATCTCGACGAGCGCCCGCTTGCGGGCCTGCCGGCCGGCCGTGTCGAACTCGCGGCCCGTGATCGTGCCCTCGCGCTGGATCTTGTCCTGGAGGTCGATGATCGCCTGGATGAGCTGCTCCGGCCGCGGCGGGCAGCCGGGCACGTACATGTCGACCGGGATGAAGCGGTCGATGCCCTGCACGACGGCGTAGGTGTCGAACACGCCGCCGGTGCTCGCGCAGGCGCCCATCGAGATGCACCACTTCGGCTCGTGCATCTGCTGCCAGATGCGTTGCAGCACCGGAAGCATCTTCATCACCACGCGGCCGGCCACGATCATCAGGTCGCACTGCCGCGGGCTGAAGCGAAACACCTCCGCCCCGAAGCGGGCGAGGTCGTGCTTGCTCGCGCCGGTGGCCATGAGCTCGATGCCGCAGCAGGCCGTGGCGAAAGGCATCGGCCAGAGGCTGTTCTTACGGCACCAGTTGGCGAGCTCGTCGAGCTTGCTCACGAACACGTTTTCGGGAAGCTCGAGCTTCGGCGAATCTACCGCCATCGAAACACCCCCTTCCGCCAGTCGTATGCAAAGCCCACGATCACGAGGGCCACGAAGAGCATCGCACCCGCGAACACGAGCCCGCGGGAAGACACGAGGCCTCCGGCCACCGCCGCATCGATGCCGGACTGCGAAC
>JBJSZP010000326.1:0-11946 GCA_046090365.1 Planctomycetia bacterium | reverse complement strand
TTCTCGAGTTCGGCCGGTGACAGGCCCGCGAGCGAGCCCTGCACCTGCCCCGTCACGACCGCCGCCGTGCGGCCCGCCTCGCGCTCCTCGAGCGTCTCGCCCACGCACACGATCGGCACGAGCCCGGCGGCGAGGGCGGCCTTCGCCTTCGCGTTCACGGCGGCGTCGGTCTCGCCAAACAGCGTCCGCCGCTCGGAGTGGCCGAGGATCACGTAGCGGCAACCCATGTCGATGAGCATCGGCGGGGCCACCTCGCCGGTGAACGCGCCGCTCGCCTTGTCGTGCATGTTCTGGGCCCCGAGGCCCACGTCGCTCTTCGTGCCCGCAAGCGCGGCACCGACCGAATCGACGTACAGGGCAGGGGGGCAGAGGACGAGTTCGACCGTCGCCGCCTCGCCGCGGCGTCCGGCCACGGCCGCCGTGAGTTCACGGGCTTTGGCACGATCGAGGTTCATCTTCCAATTGCCGGCGACGATCTTTCTGCGGGACATACGGGTGGCTCCGGGGTGATAGGCGGCTGCCCAGCGTATCGCTCGCGTCAGCGGCGGGAAAGCCCGAGGCGCATCGGCGGCGCGTTCGCGAGACGCCATGGTCGGTTCCCGGGCATGATGCTTCCGCTTTTTGTTCGTTGGCCGGGTGACGTGCCCCATGAGTTGGGGCTTAGTTATGCGGTCAGACCAGTTCGATGGCGGCCAGAACCGCCCGCGAGGATTCGGGCTCGATGCGGCCGCGACGTTCACCCATCACGAGCACATTGCGGATTTCATACCACCAGATGGCAGGTACCACGAGGCCCCGTTCGGCGGCGAGCGTCATGGCCCGATCGGCCTCCCCGCTCAACTCGTCGCCGAATGCCCAGGCAAGCACGATCGAGCAGTCGAGGACGAGTGGTTTCGTCAATGGAGATGCCCCTCGTGCTTCAGGGCAAGAAGCTCGTCGAGGGCGATCTTCGTGACCTGCTGGCGCAGGGCCGCGATGCGGCGCACGGCGGCGAGCGCACGGTCGCCGCCGCCGTGGACGCAAGGCACCAACTGCGCCACCGGCCGGCCATGCCGGGTGATCGTGACCGATTCGCCCCGTTCAACCCTGTCCAAGAGCTTGGGCAGATGGGTCTTGGCCTCGAAGGCGCCCACTTCGTCCGTGGCACATCTCTAGCCCGCCAGGATCGAGAACCGATCAGATGAATCAGCTAGTCTTCTGTGGGCTGCGCACGGCCGGGCGTCAAGACCGAGAGCCGTTGGCTGTGAAGAAAACGGCTCGATGAACGCTGTCCTCGCGGCGGTTCGCGGGCATGACGTGGTTGAGCGTGGATATGAGAGCACTCACGCCGCCGCGTCGAGGATCGTGCCGTCGCACCAGATCCGCACCTGCTTGGTGCGGGCGTAGGCGAGCAGCTCCGGCGAAATCACCTCGCAGGCGACGAGCGGAACCGCGGCCAGCCCGCCCTTCCGCAGGATGGCGGCCCGCCGTTCGGCACGGTCGATGTCGTCGATGCCACATGACACCGATACCTCCACCACGACGTGGCTGGACACGCCGTCGATGAGCTCCGACGCGATTGCGTCGGCCCGCAGCACCTCGTCGGCGTCTTTGGCATCGAGCGCTTGAGTGATCGCGTCGAGCACTTCGTCGTTGCGCAGCAGTTTTCCCCTCCGCATCAGCCGGCCGAGGTACGAGGTCAGCCGATCACGAAACTGCATTTCGAACGTGCGGCCCAGCACTCCGTCGAGCCGAGTCGCCTGCCGCTCCCCACTGATGGCGAGCGTTCGTACCGCCTCGGTGAGTTCGGTCAACTCCGATTGCATGCGTGTCTGCGCAGCCGTCAGCTCGGCCAACAGGGTTTCCGTCTTCGTTTGTGCCTTGGTCAGTTCTGCGACCTGTGCTTCCGTCCGGGCCTGCGCTTCCGTGAGCCCCGCGACGTGCCTGTCCGTTCGTTCCTGGGCCTCCGCAAGCCGGCCGACGGTGGCGTTGAGGTCCCGGAACTCGGCCTTCGTGACCGTCTCGCCCAGCTCCTCGAACATCGGCCCGAGCGTGTGGGCGAGCGACGTGGCGGCCTCCTCGCCCAGGGACGTCCGCAACTCCTCGTAAATCCGGTGTGTGTTCATACGGCGGGGCGTGTACATGCGTCTATCATATGCGTCAAGCGCGGAGAACGGGCCCCAAAAAAGAGTGGCGTCCCCTTTTTGCACCCTGGCGTAGCGGCTCGAGGATCGGCACCAACGGGGCTGCTGGATCGGGCGAGGGCCGCGTCTCTCCCGCCTTGCGAAGGCCCTGGATCTCGACGAGCACCAGCCCCTGGCGGACGAACGCCCGATACCTGCCCGCCTCGATCGCCGCCCCCGCCGTTGGGCCGCTGCCGCCAGGCCCGAGAAAGCGGATCATGCCTGTCTCGACCGGAGCGCCGTCGATCGTCGCAGATCCCTGCACGACGCTCTCGGTCGCCCTGCCGCACGCGAGGCACGCCGCGACGATGCACGCCGCCGCGAGGCGGGCTCAATGCGTCGCGCCCAAAGAAAAAACCCCGGCCACGACATCTCGGTCGTTTCAGCGGGCCAGTCCGGTCGCTTGGTTGAATACGCGGGATTGCCCCTCGACAAGCCGCGTCACCGCCTGCCACCGCGGCGTGCCCGGCGCCGGCGGATCGGCGCCGAAATACGTGTGGCCCACGAGCACCCGGGCGTGATGCTCCTCGATCTCCGCGGGCGTGAGCGAGAAGTCGTAGATCGCGAACTCGTCGATCACTCCGCTGAATGGCTCGCCACCGCGACTGTTGCCGATCTCCGCCGCGGCCGGCCCGCCGCAGCGGACGAGCGTGCCCACCGGATAGACGTTTTCGAACCGCTTGCGGCCGTCGATGAAGATCGCCTTGCAGCCCGTGAAGCTGTCGTAGGTGGCGACGACGTGATGGGGCTTGCCATCGGTGATCTCCGCGAGCGTGGGCCGGCCGTCGAGCCCATCGAGCGGCATGTCGAGCTCGCGGTAGCCGCGGCCGGCGAGGTGCAGGCCGAACGACAGGCAGGGGCCGGGAGGCACAGCCGGCTCGGTGTATTCACCGAAATTCGCTCCGTCGTTCTGGAACGAGAGCAGGACGCGGGCGTCGCCGTCCTCCTTGCGGTAAATCTCGTCATAGTCCTTGAACCGGCCGCTCCAGGCCGACACGACCATGGCCTCGAGCGTGATCCCCTCAGCCATGGCCAGGAGGCCCGTGCCCACCTCGTCGCCGGTGCCGCCGGCGATCGTCGCCTCGGCGGGGCGCGTGTTGTCAAACCGCACCGCCCCCGACCCCACAAGGCCGGGCACGGGCATCGCGCCGCTGCCGAGCGTCGCGGAGAGCCCACCGACGACGTCGGCCGTGCTCGCCGAGCCCGCCATCGCGTCGTCGAACGGCCAGTAGCACACCGGCAGCCGCACCCGTGATTGCACCTCTACTTCGCCGTCCAGCACCGTCACGGCCACGTGCTCGTCGTCGATGCGGTCGACGCGAAACGCCGTGCCCTTGTCCACGATCCGCAGGTTGGCCGCCGTCACCGAGAAGTTGGCATCGGGCTCGGTGAGCCGGGCCTGCACGCTGCCGCCGTAGAGCGCGCCCGCATCGCGGGCCGTGACGCCGAAGACCGCCGACTGGGCGACGTTTACGTCGGCCCCGCTGGCTGATCGCAGAGCGGTGGCTTTGTCGGGCCGGAGCGTCGAGGGGCTGAGCGGCCTCGACGCCTCACCGTCGACTTCGAGGCTCGCGACCGTTACGAGCGGCAGTTGCCGGGTGTCGTAGGAGCCGGGAACCGGATTTAGAGGGAGCGGCTCCTCGCGGCCGGCGGTGACGAGCAGCATCAGGCTGGCCGCGGCGAGCACGAGGCCGCCGAGCACGGCCGCTACGCGCCCGAGGCCAGGCAGCGGCCCGCCGGCCCGACGCCGGGCGCCGCCCGGGCCCACCGCCGTCGTCGAGAGGGCGATCTGCCCGTGGAGCATGCAGTAGTCAACAAACTCCCGGCGGGCCGCAGGATTCGCCTCGAGTAGCGCCTCGAGCCGCGCGCCGTCGGCGGCGGGAATCGTGCCGTGCAGATAGTCGGCTGCGAGATCAAGCAGAGCGTCGCGGTCGTAGGCGGGCATGTTCATGGGGCGACGAGGAGCTTTCTTTCACGATGCGGCGGGCTGACCGCCCGCAGAGTCGTCGAGCGGCTGGGAGAGATCGAGCAGCTTTCGGGAGACGCATTCGAAGAGCGCCCGCCGCATCACCTTGAGCGCCTTGTACACGGCATGGACCGTGCGGCCCCAGTGCTTGGCGATGGCGGCGGCCGGCTGGTTTTCTCCGTAGAACATCCGCACGAGATCCCGCTGCCGCTGTGACAGGCCGGCCATGCAGTTTTCGAGCGCCGCCAGCCGCGTTTCGGCCGAATCGACCGCGGCCGTGGCGGAGTCGGCGAGATCGGCGAGGAGCGACTCGCTGAACACATGCCGATCGCGGCGACGCGTGCGCCAGTGGAGCAGCACCTGGTGGCGGGCCGTGCCCAGGGCCCAGGGCAGAAACTCGGCGTCGCGGCGAAACGTCGCAAAACTCCGCCAGAGCACGAGGCTCGTGGCCTGAAACACGTCGTCGGCCCGCGAAGGATCGTGCACGAGCGTGCGGATGAACGCCTGGATCCGGCCCTGGCATTTGGTGAACAGGGCCAGGAACAGCTCGTAGTTTTCGGCGGAATTGGGGGAGGGGGTGGGCATGGAGGCTGGGGAGACCAAGAGAGACCGCCGGTCCGGCTGACAATGACCCGTTACGAAGGATATGCACCGGCTGGGGAGGGTTTGGTACCGAAACTTCAAGCGATTGCTTGCAGGTGATAACGTTCTCCATTACATTGTTATCATGATCCGCACGCAGGTCAGCCTTCGCGAAGAGGAATACACTGCGGCCAAGGCCGAGGCGGCCCGGCAGGGCATCTCGCTCGCCGAACTGCTGCGCCGGTCGTTGCGGGCGCTGTTGCCCGCGGGCGGCCAGCCTGCGTGGATGCGGTTCGCCGGCGCGGTGCAATCGGGCGATCCGGAGGCCAGCCGGCGGATCGACGAGGTCGTGTATGGCCGTAAGCCGTGAGGCGTATGTCGACACCTCGGCATTCATCGCCTTCATGGATGCCTCGGACAGCCACCACGCCCTGTTCGTAAGACTGTTTGCGGATCCTCCCCCCCTGTGCACCACGTCGCTGGTGATTGCCGAGGGGCACGGGTGGTTTTTGCGGCGGTTCGACTTGCGTCGAGCGCTCGGATTCCTGGGGATGGTCGAGATGCTCTCGCCGCTCCGCGTCGTGCCAGTCGGGAGTGACGAGATCAACTCAGCCACAGCGATCATCCGTCGGTTCTCCGATCAGGAATTGACGCTCGCCGACGCGGTCGGCCTCCATGTAATGAAGGTGCGACGGGTACGGACGTGCTGGTCGATCGATCACCACCTGCGGCTCACGGGCGTACCGCTCGCGGGCGATGCGTCGTAGCCATGCCGGGCGGTGCGGACGCACGGAAAACGCTTGACGCGCGGCATGCGAAGCGGGAAAGCCTGTCGCCGTGATGCCGGGCAGGGAGGCCGAGGCTACTGCTCGGCGAGCAGGAAGTCGTTGTTGATCGCCTTGAAGCTGATCGAGCCGCAGAGGCTGCGCACGACGATGCCCTCCCGCTCCTGGGTTTCTTTCGCCGTCGGAAAGTGGTCGCGGTAACGGCCCTTCGCCTTGTCGAGCAGATCGGAGAGCGAGTAGGCAAACGATTCGCCGCGCTCGAGCACCGGCACGAACGGCACGCCGAGCGTTGCGGCGGCCGCCTGGGCCTCGTCGAGCGGCAGCCGCGTGCGCGTGGCCGTGTTCACGACGGTGAACACGAAATAATCGACCTCCTTCAGGCCCAGCCTGTTGCACTGGATGCCGGGCCCCACGATCTCCCCCTGGAGGGCGAGCGCCCCGCCGAGCGAATGGAGGCCGGCCCGGATGCCATAGCGCTCGTTCACCTTCCAGAAGGCGTGCTCCGCAGTGTGCTTGTAGCTGTAGTTGCGACCGCAGGCGTGAAACTCGCCGTCCTTCGGGTCGATGATGAACGTGCAGCTCGTGCCATCGAGCTTGAGGCTGATGTAATACGGCTTGCCCGCGAGGGCGGCGAGGAAGGAGTGTTCGTCGTCCTGCTGCACGCGGATCTCGTCGGTCTTGGGGATCGTCCAGCGGAAGGTGCGCGTGTCGCCGGCGATGAACGTGGGGATCGGCGGCTCGTATTGCTCCACGCCCAAAGCCGCGGTGAGGTCGGTGCCGATCGGCTGGCCGGCGGCTTCGGGAAACAGCCCCACGGGCAGGGCCAGGCCCTGGCTCAACTGCTTCCGCAGCCTGACGGTGCGCAGCTTGAATTTGCCGAGGTCGGGCTTGAACGACGACTGCCGCAGGAATTCATACCGCGGCTGCTCCGGGAGGAGGCTATCAATCTCGAAATAGACACAGGCGTCGCCCTCGCGAAACTCGCCCTTCTTGGCCACGCACTGCCAGCCGAGCACGCCGATGGCCTCGATGTTGTCGGCCCCGGGAATGGGGCGGACGTGCTTCACGGTCTGGAGGGACGCGAGTTTTCTCATGGGCGGGATCGGGGGCGCAGGGCCGTCTACCAGGCCACGGTGACGCCGGGGTATTGTCGCAGCACGGAGTCCTTCGAGAGGAGTTGAAGACCGTGCAGGAGCGCCGTCGCCGCAAGGATCCGATCGAAGGGATCGCTGTGAATGTCGGGGAGCGCGGCTGCAGCCATGGCGATCGTGGAATCGACGGGAATCTCCGTGATGCCGTGCTGCCGGATGCTGTCAGCGACGAATTGTTGGGGCGGCAGCGGCAGTTCGAGACGATTTCGCTTGACGAGGAGGGCGATTTCAAGGCTCGAAATGGCCGACAGGAAGAGCCGGCCGGAGGCACGTTGAACCAACGTCTTGCCGAGGTCGGTCAGGTGCGTTTGATCCGATGCCAGCCAGACGAGGGCGTGCGTATCGAGCAGCAGCATCAGCGGGCCGTCTCCGGCCAGTCTTCCGCCGACAGGGGGCCGCACGGATCGCCATGAAACCGCGCTCCGCGAAGGTGCGGAGCCTGTTCCAGCGGGTCGTTCGCTGCGCGGTGCGGCACGAGATCGACCACCGGAAGATTGTTGCGACAGATGGTGACCGGCTTCCCGGTCCGCTGCACTTCCGCAATGAGCCGCGAGAGGTGCGCTTTCGCCTCATACGTGCTGACGGTTTTCATAGAGGCAGTATTGACGCCTTGGTCAGACTAGTCAAGTCTGGCCCGTTGCGTCATGTTTATTACGAAAAAGGCCGCGGCCGGCACATTGGTTTCCGGAGGATTTTGATGCCGGATCTGCTTCCCTTCCGCCTGGCCGTCGCCGTGGTGGCCATCTCGGTCGCCGGTGCAGTCGTCGCTCGCGCGGACGACGCCCACGGGGCCGCGCAAGCGCTGATTCTCGCCCGCTGCACCGAATGCCACGGGCCGGACGGGCAGGAATCGCACCTTCGGCTCGATTCGCGGGCGGGGATTCTGACAGGGGGCGACTTCGGCCCCGCGGCCGTTTCCGGCAAGGCCGATGCGAGCGAAATGATCCGGCGCGTGAAGACGACGAATCCCGAGCAGCGGATGCCGCCCGAGGGCGACAGGCTCACGGCGGACGAGGTGGCGACGCTCTCCGCCTGGATCGACGCGGGGCTTCCGTGGCCCGGCCACGAGGCGGAGCCACAGGACGAGGCCGGCCGCGATGCACGGCTCAACCACTGGGCCTGGCAGCCGATCGCGAAGCCGATCCCGCCTGCGGGCCAGGCGGCATTCGCCTCGTTGCCGGGCGTCGAGGCCGAGCGGAACCAGATCGATTTTTTCATTCGGGCGAAGCTCGTCGAAGGTGAAGGAAAACTCGCGCCCTCGCCCGTGGCTGATCGGGCCACGCTCATCCGCCGGCTCTTTTTTGATCTCGTCGGCCTGCCACCTACGCCCGATGAGGTGCAGGCCTTCGTGGCCGACCCTGATCCGCAGGCCTACGAAAAACTCGTCGATCGGCTGCTCGCCTCGCCCCGCTATGGCGAGCGCTGGGCCAGGCACTGGCTCGATGTCGTCCATTACGGCGACACGCACGGCTACGACAAGGACCAGCCCCGGCCCAACGCTTGGCCGTATCGCGATTACGTGATCAGGGCGCTGAATACCGACAAGCCTTATGCGAGGTTCATCGAGGAGCAGGTGGCCGGCGACGTGCTCCATGCCGAGACAGCCGACGGCCAGGAGGGAATCGGGTTTATCGCCGCCGGGCCGTGGGACCAGATCGGCCATCGCGAGGTGCCCGAGACGAAGACGGACGGCAAGATCGCCCGGCATCTTGACCGCGACGACATGGTGGCCAACACGATCGGCACGTTCGCGAGCGTCACCATCCACTGCGCGCAGTGCCACAACCACAAGTTCGACCCCATCACGCAGGACGACTACTACTCGCTCCAGGCCGTCTTTGCCGCTCTCGACCGGGAAGATCGGCCGTATCACGCGGATCCAGCGGTGCGGGAGGCCTACGCCGCCGCCGATCGCCGGCGGACCGCACTTGAAAAACGGAAGAAGCAGCTCGACGCCGCCGTCGCCGAGAAGGCCGGGCCGCGGCTGGCGGAGATAGACCAGTCGATCGAGAAAACCCCCAAACTCAAAGACGGCAACCCGACCGACGCCTTCGGCTATCACAGCGGGATCAGTTCGACCGCCGACGCCGTAAAGTGGCTGCAGCTCGACCTTGGCCAGGAGACCGACCTCGCGGAGATCGCGATCCATCCCTGCCACGACGACTTCAACAAGATCGGCGCGGGCTTCGGGTTTCCCGTGCGCTATCGCGTGGAGGTGGCGAACGACCCAGCGTTTGCCGCGGGCGTGACGGTTGTCGCCGACCACGGCTCAGCCGACGTGGCCAACCCCGGCATCGAGCCGCAGGCGATCGCCACCACCGCCAGGGGCCGCTACGTGCGGATAACCGCCACAAAGCTCGCCCCGCGGCGCGACGATTTTATTTTCGCGATTGCCGAGGTGGTGGTGAAAGCCGCCGACGGCAAGAACGTGGCCCCCGGATCGGTGGTGACGGTGCTCGACTCGATCGAATCCCCGCCGCGCTGGCAGCGCGCGAACGCGATCGACGGCCAGAGCCCGGCCTCCGCGAACGCAGCCTTGGCGGCGCTCAAGGCCGAGCGGGAAGAGCTGCTCTCCGAGCATCGCGATCCGGCCGTATCCGCCGAACTCGAGCGGTTGAAGGCCGACCTCGCCGCAACGGCCGAGGAGAAGACGAAATTGCCCGCGATGCAGGTGGCGTATTCCGTCACCCCTCGGATTCGCGAGGGCGTGCCGCGGCCGATCCATGTGCTCTCGCGGGGCAACGTGCTCTCGCCCACGCACGAGGTTCGGCCCGGGGCGCTCGCGCTCGTTGAGTCGCTTCAGAGCAGGTTTGACCTGCCGCCCACCCACGCCGAGGGCGACCGCCGCGCGGCGCTTGCCCGCTGGCTCGCCGATCCGAAAAACCCGCTCACCTGGCGGAGCATCGTGAACCGCGTCTGGCACTACCACTTCGGCCAGGGCATCGTGGCGACGCCGAGTGATTTTGGCCGCATGGGCGCGGCCCCCACGCATCCGGAGCTGCTCGACTGGCTGGCGACCGAATTCCGCGACGGCGGCGGCTCGCTCAAGGCGCTGCACAGGCTGATCGTGAATTCGGCCACCTACCGCCAGGCCTCGCAGGGCGTCGATGCGTTCGAGGCGATCGATTCGGGCAATCAGTATTTGTGGCGGCAGAATCGGCGCAAGCTCGAGGCCGAGGCGGTGCGCGACGCCGTGCTCGCCGTGGCGGGCACGCTCGACCTCACGATGGGCGGGCCCGGCTGGCAGGATTTCAAGGTCGAGCACCCGGAGCACTCGCCCCACTGGCGCTACGACCTCGCCGACCCGGAAGACAAGGCCACGTGGCTGCGGGGCGTCTATCGCTTCATCGTCCGCAGCCAGACGCAGCCGTTCATGACGGTGCTCGACTGCGCCGATCCATCCATGCGGGTGGAGAAGCGCAACCAGAGCATCTCCGCCCTCCAGGCCCTGGCGCTCCTGAACAACGGCTTCATGACGACGCAGGCCCGTCACTTCGCCGAACGCGTCGAGCGGGATGCGGGCAGCGACGCGGCGAGCCAGGTTGTCCTCGCGGTGCGGCTGGCCCTCGGCAGGGCGGCGACAGACGAAGAACGGACGGCGCTCGTGGCACTCACTGAGGCTCACGGCCTCGCAAACACCTGCCGGGCGATCCTGAACCTCAACGAATTTGCATTTGTGGATTGAACCCATGTCTATGACTCGTCGCGACTGGCTGGCTCAATCGGGAAGTGGCTTCGGGTCGCTCGCGCTGGCGGCGATGCTGGCCGGCGAGCGGGATGCAGCCGCGGCGGCCGGCTCTCCGCCGCTCCACCCGGCCTGCGTCTTTCCCCCAAAACTAAAGCGCGTCGTGCAGCTCTTCTCAGCAGGGGCCGCAAGTCATATCGACCTCTTCGACTACAAGCCCGAGCTCGTCCGCCAGCACGGCAAGCCGAGCGACTTCGGCGAGCATGTGGAGGCGTTCCAAAACGGACTCGGTCCCTGGCTCAAGCCGATCTGGGACTTCAAGCCCTACGGCCAGTGCGGCAAGCTGCTGTCCGAGCCTGTCGCTGCGCTCGGCGACGTGGTCGATCGCATGGCCTTCATCCACAACATGGTGAGCACCTCGGGTGTCCATTCCGCCGCCACGCTCCTCCAGACCACGGGCTTCGTGCTGCCCGGGTTTCCCGGGGCGGGCTGCTGGGTGAGCTATGCGCTCGGGTCGATGAACGACAACCTGCCGACGTTCGTGGTGCTCCCCGATCACCGGGGCTATGCGTCGAACGGCGTCAAGAATTGGGATGCGGGCTTCCTCCCAGCCCAGTACAGCGGCACCGTCGTGCAACCGGCCGCCGAGGAGCCCGTGGCCGACTTGTGGCCGCACCGCTCGGCGGCATACGTCACGCCCGAGGCGGATGCGAAGGCCCGTGAGGTGCTCGCGGCGCTCAACCGCCTCCACCGCGACGGCCGCGGCGGCGACGACCAGCTCGACTCCCGGATCAAGAGCTACGAACTCGCAGCCCGGATGCAGCTGGCCGCGCCCGAGGCGCTCGATCTCGCCGGCGAGCCCGAGCACGTGCTCACGCTCTACGGCGTGCAGCTCGGCCGCACGAGCTGGCCCAGCCAGATCAACGCCGAGGAGGAGACGCACCATTTCGGCCTGCGCTGCCTGGCCGCGCGGCGGCTCTTGGAGCGGGGCGTGCGTTTCGTGCAGGTGTGGAGCGGCAACGACAACGGTTTCCCCCGGCGCAACTGGGACAGCCACGAAGACGTGGAGCGCGACCACGGCCCGCTCGCCACCGGCATGGCCCGGGGCGCCGCGGCCCTGATCCAAGACCTCGACCAGCGCGGCATGCTCGACGACACGCTCGTGCTCTGGACCACCGAGTTCGGCCGGATGCCGAGCTCGCAGGGGGGCAAGGGCCGCGACCACAATCCGTTTGTGTTCACGAACTGGCTGTGCGGGGGCGGGGTCAGGGGCGGCGTCGTGTGCGGCGAGAGCGATCAGTGGGGCTACAAGCCGCTCGATCGCGACCATCCCACGACGGTGCACGACGTGCATGCCACGGTGATGAAGCTCCTCGGCATCGACCACACGAAGCTCACCTGGCGCAACAACGGCATCGACCGCCGGCTCACCGACGTGCATGGGCACGTGATCGGTGGCGTGTTGACGTGAGGTTCAGCCGACGGCGGCGGCGCTGGCGTAGGAGCCGAGCACGACCACGCGTTTGCAGCGCTTTTCGAGGGCCTGGATCGCACGGCGCACGCGGAGGTCGTCGCGGTGCCCCTCCATCTCCACGAAAAACACGTAGCCCCGCTC
>JBJSZP010000325.1:0-2775 GCA_046090365.1 Planctomycetia bacterium | reverse complement strand
GGATCGACCGCTTCAAGACGGGCACGCCCTGCCGGCTGCTCGCGCGGTCGATCGATTTCTCCCGCCTCGACGTCCAGCCCGGCGATGCCGAGCCGCAGCCGTTCTCGTTTCTCACCGATGCGATCCTGCAGGAGCAGATGGTCTGCTGGATCACCCGCACGAGCCCCGAGATCCACGATCTCATCCGGGCCAATCTCCACCGGGCGCCGATGTACACCGGCCAGATCGGGTCGCGCGGGCCGCGCTACTGCCCGAGCATCGAGGACAAGGTCGTGCGGTTCGCCGACAAGGAAAGCCATCAGTTGTTCCTCGAGCCCGAGGGGCGGCGGACGCAGGAGATCTACGTCAACGGCATCTCCACGAGCCTGCCGCGCGACGTGCAGGATGCGATGATCCGGCTCGTGCCCGGGCTCGAGCGGGCGCAGGTGATGCGCTACGGCTACGCGGTGGAATACGACTACTGCCCGCCCGACCAGCTCACGGCGTGGCTCGAGAGCAAGCGGGTGGGCGGACTGTTCTGCGCGGGGCAGATCAACGGCACGACCGGCTACGAGGAGGCGGCGGCGCAGGGGATCGTGGCCGGGGTGAATGCGGCGCTCGCCGCGGCGGGTCGCGAGCGGCTCGTGCTCGAGCGCGACGAGTCGTATATCGGCGTGCTCGTCGACGACCTGGTGACGAAGGGCGTCGACGAGCCCTACCGCATGTTCACGAGCCGGGCCGAGCATCGCCTGGCGCTGCGGCACGACAACGCCGATCGTCGGCTCACGCCCACCGCCGCACGGCTCGGGCTCGCCGAGCGCGAGCGGGTCGAGCGGCTGGCGGCGAAGACGGCCGAGATTGAGGCCGTGACCGCGACGCTCGCGGCGCGACGCGTGGGGGGCGTGCCACTCGCAGAATTGCTCAAGCGGCCGGAGTTTGGCTGGAGCGAGGCCGTGGCGGCGGCGCCGGAGCTCGCGGGCGTGTCGCGCGAGGTGGCGGCCCAGGTGGCCAGCGACATCCGCTACGCGGGCTATCTCGCACTCGAGCGCGAGCAGATCGAGCGCCGACGGCGGCAGGCCGACCGCGTGATCCCCGAGGGGCTCGACTACGCGGCGGTGCGGCACCTGCGGGCCGAGGCCCGCGAGAAGCTCGACCGCGTGCGGCCGCGCACGCTCGAGCAGGCTGGCCGCGTGAGCGGTATCACCCCAGCCGATCTCGCGCTCGTGCTCATCCACCTCGAGGCCGGACCGCGGGGCTCCACCACCGTTTCAGACCTGTAGCCGCAGAGTTCAAACCTGTAGCCGCAGAGTGGTACTCTGCGGAATGCGGCACGGCGGACACCCAATGAAGATCGTCCACATCACGGCCGGGGCGGGGGGGCGGATCTGCGGCTCGTGCCTCCACGACAACGCGCTCGTGCGTGCGCTCCGCGAGCGGGGCCGCGACGCGATCCTCGTGCCCGCCTACGTGCCGACGACGACCGACGAGGAGAACGTGGCCGAGCGGCGGATCGTGTGCGGCGGCGTGAACGTGTGGCTGCAGGAGCACGTGCCGCTGTTTCGATACACGCCCTGGTGGCTCGACCGCCTGCTCGATGCCCGCGGCCTGCTCACCTGGCTGTCGAGCCGCACGGGGGCGACGAAGCCGGCCGACCTCGGCAGCCTCACCGCCTCGACGCTCGCCGGCGAGGCCGGCCACCAGCGGAAGGAGGTGGAGAAGCTCGCCCGCTGGCTCGCGGCCGACGTCCGCCCCGACGTCGTCCACCTCTCGAATGCGCTGCTCGTGGGCCTCGCGCGGCGCGTGAAGGAGGCGACCGGTGCGAAGATCGTGTGCAGCCTCTCGGGCGAAGACATCTTCATCGAGCAGATTCGCGAGCCACATTACGGTCGCGTGCGGCGGCTCCTGCGCGAGCGGAGCACCGACGTCGACCGGTTCGTGGCCTTGAACGGCGCGTTCGCGCGGTTCATGGGCGGCTACCTCGGCGTGCCGGCGGAGCGGATCGCGGTCGTGCCGCACGGTGTCGACCTCGCCGGCTTCCCGCCGACCGCTCCCGACCTCGTCGCGCGGCGGGCCGGGCGTGGCGGGCGGGTGGTGATCGGCTCGCTCGCGCGGCTCTGCCCGGAGAAGGGGCTCGACCAACTCCTGCGGGCGGTCGCGATCCTCGCGACGACGCACGACGTGGAGCTCGTGGCCGCGGGGGCGACGAGCCCCGCCGAGGCGGATTACCTCGGCATGTGCCGCAGGCTCGCGGATGAGCTCGGCGTGGCCGGAAGATTCACCTGGCTCGGCCAGGTGGATCGCGCGGGCAAGCTCCGGCTGCTCGAGACGTGCGACGTGTTCGCGATGCCCACGGCCCATCCCGAGGCGAAGGGCCTGCCCGTCATCGAGGCGATGGCGGCCGGGGTGCCCGTCGTCGCCCCCGATCACGGTGCGTTTCCCGAATTGCTCGCGGGCGGCGCGGGGCTCCTCCACGCGCCGAACGACCCGGCCGATCTGGCGCGGGCACTCGGCACGGTGCTTGATGACCCGGCGAGGGCGGCAGCGCTCGGCGCCGTGGGCCACGCCTGCGTGCGCGAGCGGCACACGTTCGCCACGATGGCGGCAGGCCACGAGCAGGTATACGCGGACGTGCTCGCGTAGGACGGGCTAAAGCCTGTCCTACATGTCGAGCGGAAAGGGGCTCAGGTTCTCGAGGCCCGTCTCCGTGACGAGGTAGTCGTTTTCGAGCCGCAGGCCCGGCGCCAGGTCCGGGGCATAGAGCGCTGGCTCGACCGCGATCACGTCGCCTGCCTCGAG
>JBJSZP010000324.1:0-1354 GCA_046090365.1 Planctomycetia bacterium | reverse complement strand
AGCCTTCAACGGGTGGTGGGGGGAGCGGGTGCCGGGCCTCGTGCCCACGGCGGGCTATCCCGTTGATGCCAAGCGCTGGCGGGCCGAGGCCGCCAGCGCGATCGCCGCGGCGGGAATCCCTGCCGACGACCTCTGGCGGCGGGCCTGAACTTGCCCCAGAGCCCGGGCGAAATCACAATCGCATTCCGTATGGCCACGCTCACCACCCGACTGTTCATTGTCCGCCACGCTTGGGCGGAGGATCCCGGCCCCGGCATCGACGACCACGCCCGTCGCCTCACGAAGAAGGGCCGGAAGCGGTTCGAGGCGTTCGCCCGCCATCTGCACGCAGCCGGCATGGAGCTCGACCTCGTGGCCACGAGCCCGCTCGTGCGGGCCTGCGAGACGGCCCAGATCCTTGCCGACGTGTTCGACACCCGCCCGCCCGTCGTCGTCGACGCACTCGCCCCCGCGGTCGACTGGCAGGCGCTCGTCGAGTGGACGATCGAGCAGGACGCCGCGAGCGTGGCCTGGGTGGGGCACATGCCGTGCGTCGGCCGGCTCGTCGGCCTCTCGATCGGCGACGGCTCGGCCGCCATCCGCATGCAAAAGGGGGCGATCGCCTCGATCCGGCTCGACGACGGCCCCGGCCATCCGGGGGAGCTCGAATGGCTCGCCACGGAGGGGATCGTCGCCGGCGAGTGACCGCCCGCCGATGGACGAGGCCGGAACGCACGATTAGGCTACGCCCCATCGGCACGACCGGGGCGTGAGAGGAGACATGATGGACGCGTATCGCAGAATCCAGACCGGCAAGACCGGCGACGTGCACATGGTGGTGTTCAAGGACAAGAAGATCCTCGACGACACCGTGCTCGACGAGATCAAGAAGGAGATCGCCGCCTTCCTCGGCAAGAGCTCCGGCCCCGACGTGCTGCTCGACTTCGCGAACGTCGAGTTCATGTCGAGCGCCATGCTCGGCCTCCTCGGCCAGCTCCACCGCAAGATCGCCGCCGGCCACGGCCGGCTGAAGATGTGCGGCATCCGCCCGGAGATCTTCCAGGTGTTCAAGCTGACGAGCCTCGACAAGCTGTTCAGCATCCACAAGGACGCGCCCACGGCCCTGGCCACGTTCACCTGATGGCCGGCGTCGACGTCCTGATCGCCGAAGACAGCCGCATCCAGGCCAAGATCCTGCAGAAGCGGCTCACGGACGCCGGGCACACGGTGCGCTGGGCCGAGAACGGCGCCGACGCCCTGAAGCTTGCCCGCGAGCGGCGGCCCGAGATCATCATCTCCGACATCGAGATGCCGGTGATGACGGGCTACGAGTTCTGCAAGGCCGTGAAGACCGACCCGGCCCTGCGGACGGTGC
>JBJSZP010000323.1:0-3109 GCA_046090365.1 Planctomycetia bacterium | reverse complement strand
GCGCTGGCGGCGAAGATGTTTTCCTCGATCGCGAGGATTTCGTTCGTGCTCGCGCTCATGAGCATGATGTCCACGAGCCCCTGCTTCACGAGGCCGCGGATCTCGTCGCGGTAGTCGTGGATCGAGCGGAAGGGGCCGCGGCCGGGGTTGCCGCCCGGAGCGAGCCCAGGGGCGGCCAGGCCAAACGCCATGTCAGCATCCTTGGCGTCGGCGAGGATGAAGTCGCGGCAGGACGGGTTGGCCACGATCCGGGCGAGTTTCAGATCGAGCGTTTTTTGCACTGGCTTCATGGGGAGGATCATAGCCGGCGGTACGATGACCGCAATCGAAAAAACGTTAGGCTTTTACGCAATCTGGCAACCCCCGTCGGATAGGTTTTGGATTTCGACGCGGCCTCGGCCGCCTGTTCCCGCCCCACACGTTCACAGGATCACCCTCATGCCCGCCTCGTATCGTTTCTCAATCGGACCGTGGAACCTCGGGCGTGGCGGCGATCCCTTCGGCCCGCCGGTGCGGCCAGCCGTGCCGTTCGACGCCGTACTCGACACGGCTGTGAGCCTCGGCTTCGAGGGGATCCAGTTCCACGACGACGACGCCGTGCCGGACCTCGAGAGCCTCGCTCCCGCGCAGATCGTGAAGGCGGCCGAAGCGATGCGGAAGAAGCTCGCCGACAAGGGGCTCGTCGCCGAGTTCGTCGCGCCGCGGCTCTGGGAGCATGCCCACGGCATCGACGGCGGCTACACGGCCAACGATCCCGCCGCCCGCACATGGGCGATCGAGCGGTCGAAGCGGGCGGTGGACGTGGCTGCGGCCCTCGGCACCGACCTGATCGTGATGTGGCCCGCCCGCGAAGGCACGGCCGTGCGCGAGAGCAAGAATCCGATCGCCGCCTCCGGGCAATTGCTCGCCGCGATCGACGCCATCCTCGGGGCACATCCGAAGATCCGGATCGCGATCGAACCCAAGCCGAACGAGCCGGTCGACCACGCCTTCATCCCCACGATCGGCCATGCGCTCGCCCTCGGCGCCCGGGCCGCCGATCCGGCCCGCGTGGGCGTGCTCATCGAGAGTGCGCATGCGATCCTCGCGGGCCTCGATCCCTCCGATGAAATGGGCTTCGCGCTCGCCGCCGGCAAGCTGTGGAGCGTGCACCTCAACGACCAGAACGGGCTCAAGTTCGACCAAGACAAGGTGTTCGGGGCGGCCAACCTGCGCGGCGCCTTCGACCAGGTGCGGGTGCTCGAGGCGGCCGACTACGCTGCCACGGGCGCGTTCGTGGGCTTCGACGTGAAGGCCCAGCGTACGCAAGCCGCCGACAAGGCCGCGGCCCACCTGGCCACGAGCAAGGCGATCTTCCTCCGGCTCGTGGAGAAGGTGCGCAGCTATCCGACGAAGGTCGCCGAGCAGTGCATCGCGGCCCGCGACTACGAGGCGCTCGAGCGGCTCGTGCTGGAACATCTCCTCTCGGCGTCGTGAGTTTGGACGGCGCCGCCATGCGGGCCCCGTCGCTTCCGCTCCGGGCTTTTTGGGTTTCGTCTCGTCATCATGCTTCCGCCGTCAGCAGGGCCGGGCTCATGAAGGGCAGGGAAACGCCCGTCGCCGCCGCAGCCCCGCCGCTCGTCGCGGTGATCCTCGACGCTGCGCGGCCGTACGACCGGCTGGTCATCGGCGGCATCGCCGCCTATTCGCGCGAGCACGGCCGCTGGAGCCTGTACGTCGAGGAGGATCCACTCGAAAAACTGCCCGACCTCAAGCGGTGGCACGGCCGGGGCGTGATCGCGAACTTCGACGACCGCCGCGTGGCCGAGGCGATCCGCGGCCTCGCGATCCCGGTCGTTGGGGTGGGCGGCGGCTATGGCTGGTATGACCAGGCGTCCGGGATCCCCTATGTGTACACCGACAATGCGGCGATCGGCCGGCTCGGCGCCGAGCACCTGCTCGCCTGCGGGTTCGAGCACCTGGCTTTCTGTGGCTACCCAAAATCGGCGATCGTGGGCTGGTCGGCGGAGCGGGCGAACGCGTTTCAGGCAGCGGCCGAGGCGCGCGACCGCGTGTGCCACGTGTTCACCGGGCGGGTCGGCATGGCCCGCCGCTGGGAAGACCTGCAGGCGGAGCTGAGGGCGTGGCTGCAGGCGCTGCCCCGGCCCGTGGGCCTGATGGCCTGCAACGACGTGCGGGCCCGCCACGTGCTCGAGGCCTGCCGGGCGCTCGGCCTGCGCGTGCCGCACGACGTGGCCGTGATCGGCGTGGACAACGACGAGATGATCTGCGAACTCACCGACCCGCCGCTGTCGAGCGTCGACCAGGCGGCCCGGCAGATCGGCTACGAGGCGGCGAAGCTGCTCGACCGGCTGATGCTCGGCGCGGCGGTGCAAGAGCGGCGGATCGTCGTGCCGCCGATCGGCGTCGTCGCCCGGGCATCGAGCGACACCCTCGCCACCGACGACGCGGAGGTGGTGCAGACGCTCCAGGCCTTGCGCCGCGACCCCTGGCGTCGCCCGCAGGTCGCCGCCCTCGCGGCGGCCGTGGGCGTCTCCCGCTCCACGCTCGAGCACCGGTTCCGCGCGGCGGTCGGCCGCTCGATCCACGAAGAGCACGTGCGGCTGCGGCTCGCTGGCACCCGGAAACTGATCGTGGAGACCGACCTCTCGCTCAAGGCCATCGCCCAGCGGGCCGGATTTCCGTCGCTCCAATACATGACGACGTTCATTCGCCGCCACACGGGGCTCACACCGGCACGCTTGCGCCTGGTCAACCGCAAGCGCTGAACCGAACCGGAGTCACGGCTCCTCCCAGCCGCGGAGCCGCACGTGCACTTGGGCGACGCGGCCCATGAAGTGGTCCATGGCATACGGGCCGGCGGCGAGCCGCAGATGCCGCTTCGCGTCGTCGTCGCGTCCGCAGGCCTCGGCGTGGAGCCCGAGATAGAGGTGCGCATAGCAGCGCTGGTTGCGCAGGGCCGGCTCCGGCCCGGCATCGGCCGCGGCGAGCACCGCCTCGGGCGTGCCCCGGCCTTCGAACAGCGCGAGGATCTCCCGCATCGGCACGCGGGCGTCGGCGCCGACCGGCAGGAGCGCCGTCCGGGCGGCCTCGGCGCCCTGGTCGCGGG
>JBJSZP010000322.1:0-4014 GCA_046090365.1 Planctomycetia bacterium | reverse complement strand
GCGTATTCGAGGATCAGGTGGAGCTCCGAGAACCGCTCGACCACCGGGATCACGTGGCGGCCGATCTTCTGGGCGAGCATCGCCGTCTCGATGAACTCGGCGTCCTTGAAGCCGTTGCAGATGATCGGTGTCTCGTTGTCGGCCAGCGCGATCACGGCGAGCAGCTCGGGCTTGCTGCCCGCCTCGAGCCCGAAGCGGTACGGCCGGCCGAACTGCAGCACCTCCTCCACCACCTGGCGCTGCTGGTTCACCTTCACCGGATACACGCAGCAGTAGTCGCCGCGGTAGCCCGACTCCTTCATCGCGGTGGTGAAGACGCCGTGGATCTCGCCCAAGCGGTGCTGGAGAATCTCGCCGAACCGGAGCAGGATCGGCAGGTCGATGCCCCGCACCTGGAGCCGGTCGACGAGCGCCTTGAGGTCGATGCTCTTCGTCGGGTTCTTGTCGGGGTGGACGAGCAGATGGCCGTTGGGCCCCACGGAGAAATAGCCGTTGCCCCAGCGGGCCACCTCGTAGAGGTCGGCGGCATCCGCCGGGCTCCACTGTTCGACGTCGAGATCGACTGCCATCTGCAACCCTCATGGAAGGGCGCCGCCACCGTGCGGACCGCCATCCAAATGAGTGTAGCGTCCCCGGCAGGTCAGGCGAACAGCTCTTTGATCACCTTGCCCGAGTTGGCGATCTTCATCGGCCGGCCGTTCTTGGCGGTGAACGTCGTCTCGAGCGAGACGCCGAGCGACTTGAGCACGCTCGCCATCACGTCCTGGGACGTGTAGGGCTCCGACACCACCTCCTTGCCGTCGGAGCTGGTCTCGCCGACCACCACGCCCCGCTTGAACCCGCCGCCGCCCACCACCACGCTCCAGCTACGGGCCCAGTGGTCGCGGCCGCCGTTGGCGTTGATGTTCGGGGTGCGGCTGAATTCCCCCATCCAGATGATCGCCGTGTCGTCGAGGAGCCCCCGGTCGGCGAGGTCGGCCACCAGGGCGCTCATCGCCCGGTCGAGCTCGGGAAGCTTGCGATCGGCGAGCGTCGGGAAGATGTCCTCGTGGTTGTCCCAGCCCCCGAGATCGACCTCCACGAAGGGCACGCCGGCCTCCACCAGCCGCCGGGCCATCAGGCAGCCCCGGGCGAAGCCGTTCCCGCCCCGCTCGCCGAGGCCATACTTCTCCAGCACCTCCTTCGGCTCCTGCATCACCTTGAAGGCGTCCATCTGCTTGCTCGTCATCAGCCGGACGGTCTTCTCGAGCACCTTCGAGTGGTCCTCGGCCGCACCACCCCGCTTCTCGCCGATGAACTTCTTCTCGACTGTGGCGAGCATCTCCAGCCGCTGCGCCATCCGGGCCGGGTCGATGCCCTTGTCCGGGAGGTTGCGCACGTTGCCGTTGGAGTCGACGACGAACGGGGCCCACGACATGCCGAGGAACCCGGGGCCCACGCTCCCGCTGCCCACCGACACGAACGGCGGAATCTCGAGGTCGGGCACCTGCTCGGCCAGTTCATGGGCGATCACGGCGCCGTAACTCGGGTGCTCGACGTTGGGGTTGGGCACGTAGCCGGTGTGCATGTAGTAGCGGCCACGCATGTGGTCAGCCTCGCGGGTGCTCATCGACCGCACGATCGACATGTGGTGCATCTGCTTGGCCATCAGCGGCATGTGCTCGCAGATCGCGATGCCGTCGGCCGACGTCGAGATCTGCTTGAACGGGCCGCCCGTGGCCGCGCCGGGCTTGAGGTCCCAGATGTCCATGGTGCTCGGCCCGCCTCCCATCCAGAGCAGGATCGCCGACTTGTGCCGCTTCTTCATGTCGGTGGCGTTGGCGAGGATCGCGTTGGTGAAGGCCGTGGCCGGCGCGGCGAGCGCGGCCGCCCCCGCGAGGTGGCTCATGAAGTGCCGGCGGGTCATGTCGTGGGGCGTCGTGAACATCGCAATTTTCCTGTGTGAAATCAGGCCACCGGGAGGGTGGCCGCATCGAGCAAGCCGGCACGGGCCAGGGATGGCCGTGCCGGCGTGAAGTCAGTGGTTGATGATGAATTCGTTCGAGTTGAGGACGGCCCACCAGATGTCCTGGAGGGCCCCGACCGCATCTCCCTTGCGGTCCTGCATCAGCTTGTTGGCGGCGGCCACCTCCTTCGCCGAGGGCTTGCGGGCGAGCGCCGCCATGTAGAGCGCGTCGATCTTGGCCGCGTTCTTGCCACCGCTCGCGGCGACGCGGTCGAGGAACCCGCCCTTGCCCGTGCTCGTCGCGACCTTCACGAGATCGCCGTTGAACATCATCAGCACCTGGGCGATCGAGCCGTTGAAGGTCGTCGCGTCGTCCCCCTCGTCGGTGCCGAAGGCGATGACGAACTGGCTCATCCACTCGTCCTTCTTCTTGGCGGCCACCTCGGCCGCACGGCTCCTGTCGGCCTCGGTGGCCGTGAGCAGCGACTCGTAGAGATCCTCCGCCCGCATCTGCCGCAGGTAGAAGCGGGAAAACTTCGGCTTCTCGCCGAGCGACGGATCATCCTTGGCGTTCTTGGCCGTGCCCTTGCTCGAGAGCGCGTAGGGCTTCGAGAGCACGATCCACCGCACGAGCTCCTTGAGGTCGAAACTCTGCTCGCGGAACCGCTCGGCCAGGCCGTCGAGCAGCTCGGGGTGCGAGGGCGGATTGTGCTCGCCGAGGTCGTCGATCGGCTTCGTGAAGCCGTAGCCGAGGAAGTGGGCCCACATCCGGTTGACGATCGCCTTCGGAAAGAGCGGGCTCCCCTCGATCAGCCGGGCGAGCTCCCGACGGCGGTTCACGCCGTACTCGCGCCCGTCCTCCGCCTTGCCGGGCAGGAACCCGCTCTGCGAGATCTCGGTGCCGTCGATGAACACCGGGTAGGCCACCTTCTTGAGGCCGTTGCGCAGCTCGTAGTAGATCTCCGCGGCCTCGGAATCGCCCCCCTCGCCCTCGAAGTCCTCGTCGACCAGCTCGATCGACTGCACATCCATCGTCTGCTCATAGCGGCGGAGGGCCCGGGCCTGCCGGAAGAAGGCGTTCATCTCCCAGAACTGGTTCTGCTTCCCCTTGTTGAACGGGTGGTTGTGGCACTGTGTGCACTGCACCTGCACGCCGAGGAAGATCTGAGCCGTCTTGGCCGTGGCCTGCACGCCCCCCTCCTCCATCTTGCCGGAGAGGAAGTTGGTGGCGCCGTTGAAGCCCTCGACCCCATCCTTGTTCGTGTTCGCCCCAGTCGCCGTGACGAGTTCCTCCATGAACCGGTCGTAGGGGATGTTCTTGGAGAATGCCCGACGCAGCCACTGCCGCATGCCGGGCCGGCTCACGTTGTCGTTCTCGACGTCGCGGCCGATCAGCACGGTCGACCACACGTCGGTCCAGTTGCGGGCGTATTCATCGATGAAGTCGTCGCCGAGCAGCCGGGCGACGAGGTCGGCCTTCTTGGTCGGGGACGAGTCGGCGAGGAACGCCTGCAGTTCGTCGATCGTCGGAATCCGCCCGATCACGTCGAGGTGCACCCGGCGGCACCACTCGCCGTCGGTGGCGGCGGACGACGGGACGACATCGGCATCGGCCCACCCGGCCGCCACCTGCTCGTTGATGAACTTCACCTGCGGGATGCCGAAGCTCTCGTCCCCGGCGGCCCGCACCGGCGCCGGGCAGACCGCCGCCCACGCCATCGCCGCCACCACGACCGCCTGCCACGCCCGCACCATGAGCCGGCTCCTGTCACCGGGAAAACGGCTTCGGCCGTCTCGTCCCAGTGTATTCGCGGGAAGCCCCCGGGCCTATTCCGCGGCCCACGGGGCCCGTCGGCACAAGCCTCCCGCCCGCCCCGTGGGACAGGCTTCAGCTTTTCATGCCTTAACGCCTTTCATGCCTTAACTCAGCCGCGCCGGCTCGGGGTTGCCCCGTACCACCTCGCCGGACGCTCACTGCGGGCCTCCAGCCCTCCGCTCGCTCGACTCCGGCTGCGCTGCGCCATCCATGGCTGCGCTTGCCTACATACGCCGGCTCAATGGTAGGGGCA
>JBJSZP010000321.1:0-3751 GCA_046090365.1 Planctomycetia bacterium | reverse complement strand
ACCGCCTTGGCCCCCGCCCCCACCAGCACCGATTCGATCGATGCCCTGCGGGCCATCGGCCGGGAGTTCCACGGCCGGTCGTGGTCGCTCGGCACGAGCAGCAACTACTCCGTCGTGCTCTCGCGCGACCCGCTCGAACTGCTGATCACCGCGAGCGGAAAGGACAAGTCGGCCCTCGGCCGCGACGATTTCGTGCGGGTCGACGCCGACGGCCGGCTCCTCGACGGCGGCCCGGGCCGCAAGTCGTCGGCCGAGACGCTCCTCCACTGCCTGATCGCCGACCTCGTGCCGGCTCTCGGCGGCCATGCGGTGGGCGCGGTGCTCCACACGCACTCCGTCTGGAGCACGGTGCTCTCGCGGGCCGACCTCCCGCGGGGCGGCCTGCGGATCGAGGGCTTCGAGATGCTCAAGGGCCTCGAGGGCATCACCACGCACGACACCTGCGCGGAGGTGCCGATCTTCGCCAACAGCCAAGACATGGTGGAGCTCTCCGGCCGGATCCGCACGCGGCTGTCCGCGGCCGACTGGAGCGATTCCCGGCGGCCGCCGGTGCACGGGTTCCTCCTCTCGGGCCACGGGCTCTACACGTGGGGCCGCGACCTCGCCGAGGCCCGCCGGCACATCGAGATCCACGAGTTCCTGTTCGAGGTCGTCGCCCGGAGCCGGTCGCTCGCGGCGGCCACCCTTTCCTGACCAGAGTTTTTCCGAGGAGCGCACCCATGGCCATCGTCACCGTCCCCGCCGAGAGCCGGCGGATCACCGACCCCGCCGAGATCAAGGCGTTTCTCGCATCCCACGGCATCGACTACGGCGTCTGGCCGCTCGAAGACCGCGTCGACCCGGCCGCCCCGGCCGAGACGATCCTCGCGGCCTACGCTCCGGAGATCGACGAGCTGAAGCGACGCGGCGGGTTCGTCACGGCCGACGTCGTCGACGTCTATCCCGACACGCCGAACCTCGACGCCATGCTCGCCAAGTTCAACAAGGAGCACACGCACACCGAAGACGAGGTGCGGTTCATCCTCCAGGGCCGGGGCGTGTTCCACATCAATCCCGGCGACCGGCCCGTGTTCGCGATCGAGGTCTGGGCGGGCGATATGATCAGCGTGCCCCTCGGCACGCGGCACTGGTTCGACCTGTGCACCGACAAGCGGATCCGCGCGATCCGCCTGTTCCAGGACGTGAGCGGCTGGACGCCGCACTACATCGCCGAGGGCGTGCACGCCGGCTACGAGCCGCTGTGCTTCGGGCCGGCCTGGATTCCGCCCGCCGGAAGGACCGGCACGTGATCGTGTTCGACGGCCGCGGGATCCTCCTCGACGTCGAGGGCACGACGTCGTCGATCTCGTTCGTGTACGACGTGCTCTTCGAGTTTGCGAAGCGGCACGTGGGGGAGTTCCTCGCGCGGCACGCCGACGACCCGCTCGTGCGGTCGCTCGCCGCCAACATCGCCACGGAGACGGGCGCCGATGCAAAGGCCGGCCCGGAACGGCTCGCGCTCGCCGCCCTCGACCTCATGAACCGCGACGTGAAGTCCACACCGCTCAAGGCGCTTCAGGGCCTCATCTGGCGGGGAGGCTTCGAATCGGGCGAACTCGTCTCCCACGTGTTCCCCGACGTGCCGCCGGCGCTCGAGCAGTGGGCCGCCTCGGGGCTCGACGTGCGGATCTATTCGTCGGGCTCGATCGAGGCCCAGCGGCTGTACTTCGGCCATACGAGTGCCGGCGATCTCCTGCCCCACCTGCGCGGTCACTATGACACGACCACCGGCCCCAAACGGGAGCCTGCAAGTTACGCGAAGATTGCCGTCGACATGGGTATCGAGCCGCGGCAGATCCTGTTCGTGAGCGACGTGGGGGCGGAGCTCGACGCAGCCCGGGCGGCCGGGATGGCCACGGCCCTGGCCGTGCGGCCCGGCAACCGCGAGCCGGGAGGCCTGTTCGAGCACAAGCCGATCTCGTCATTCACGGACATCGTGGTCTGACGCCGATATCACCCGCGACGATCGACACCCGGACGAGTTCGAGCATGACCGACACCCTCGTTCGCTGTGCCGTCGGGATCTCGACCGACGCCGACATCACGGCGGCGATCCGGGCCGCGGCCGCGGAGGCCAAGGCCGGCCTCAGAGGCGCGGCCGACATCGCGGTGGCGTTGGTGTCGGGCGGGCACGACTCGCCCGTGCGTTCCGCGCTCGAGGGACTGGCCGACGAGTTGCGCGTGCCCCACGTGCTCGCCGCGACGGCCGAGGCGGTGCTCGCCGGGGGGCACGAGTATGAATCGGGGCCGGCCGTCGTGATCTGGCTGGCTCGGCTGCCCGGGGCCACGATCGTGCCGCTGTCGCTCGAGTATGCGCAGTCGGGCGACGGCGGCGTGTTTCTCGGGTGGCCCGACGAACTCGAGGGGGAGTGGCCGGCCGATGCCACGCTGCTCCTGCTCGCCGACCCGTTTTCGTTCAACGTCGAGCGGCTGATGCGCCGGATCGACGAGGATCATCCCGGCGTGCCGGTGATCGGCGGCTTCGCCAGCGGCGGCGCCCGGCCCGGGGGCAACACGCTCGTCGTCGGGCCCACGTCGTATGACTCGGGGGCCGTCGGCGTCGTGATCGGCGGCGTGCCGATCAGGCCGGTCGTGTCGCAGGGATGCCGGCCGATCGGTGCGCCGCTGGTCGTGACGAAGGCGGAGGAAAACCTGATCGTCGAGCTCGGCGGGCGGCCGGCGCTCGAGCGGCTGCGCGAGATCTTCGCCGGCCTCGATCCGGCCACGCAGCAGCTCGTGAAGACGTCGCTCCACGTCGGCCGCGCGGCCAGCGAATACCAGGACCATCGCCAGCGGGGCAACTTTCTCGTGCGCAACGTCGTCGGAGCCGATCCCGAGATGGGCGTGATCGCGATCGGCGACGTGGTGCGGGTGGGGCAGACGGTGCAGTTCCACGTCCGCGACGCCGCCTCGGCCCACGACGATCTCGCGGCCCTTCTGGCCGAGCGGCAGGTCGAGCATCGACAGCCGCCCGCCGGGGCGCTCGTGTTCACCTGCAACGGCCGCGGGTCGCGGCTGTTCGCCACGCCGCACCACGATGCCGCCGCCCTGCAGGAGAGCCTGGGCCCCGTGCCGGCCGCCGGCTTCTTCGCCCAGGGTGAGTTCGGGCCGATCGGCCGGCGCAACTGCATCCACGGGTTCACGGCCAGCATCGCGCTCTTCGAGCAGCGCTAGAAGCCCGGGAAAAAAGCCCCGGTTTGCCGTTGCCCGGCCCGCGTCGCCCGACCTATCCTCCCCCGGCTTTCATCGGGAGGCGTCCGAGATGCCGCAGTTGAACCGTGGATCGTGGTCCGCCGCCGCGTGCCTTGTCGCGCTCAGCGTTGGATGCGCCCACCACCACGGCAACACCTACGCGTACGCACCTCCGTATGCGCCTCCCGTCTATCCGCAGCCGGCCGCGGTCACGCAGCCTGTGGCGTACGCGGCGCCGGTGACCGCGGGGCCGGTGGTCGGAGCGCCCGGTCCGGCGGTCGCGGGCGGAGCCGTGGTTGCAGGCGGGGCGGTGGCCGGGCAGTCGGCGCCCTGTCCGCAGGCGTGCCCCGATGGCACGGTCGTGGGAACGCCCGTCGTCGTGGAAGGCGGCGGCCAGACGCCGCCGTGCCCTCCCGGCCCATGACGCATCCCGCGCCCTCGCATGCTCTATAGTAGCAGCGGAGGTTCGCCGTGCCGAGTCGCTGGTCTGTCGCGCAGTCGCGATCGCCTGAATTGATGG
>JBJSZP010000320.1:0-4250 GCA_046090365.1 Planctomycetia bacterium | reverse complement strand
CACTCGACTCCGGCTGCGCTGCGCCATCCATGGCTGCGCTTGCCTGCATACGCCTGCTCCAGGACACGGGCAGCCCGAAGCCTCCTCAACTGAAATAGGGAGGCGGCAGAGACGGTCGGTGCAATGCGGAGGAGCCGACGGGCAGATACGCGGCTTACTCCGAGCGCACCATCGCAGTTGAGAATGGACTAGCGATCGCCCTCGGCGACGGAGCATTGTGCCGCCGGCTCGGGCGCCGGCTTGGGCAAGTCAGGCCGGCAAGCGGGACGCTTTCCCCGCAGACCGCGGCCTTGCCGACTGCGCCGGTCGTGACGGTGGCGAGCGCTGGCGGCACAGGATTCGCCGCGTGGTGCCGCAGCGGCCGATGCTCAATCGAGGGGAGTGCGCCGCCTTCGACGGATCGACGTGTGCGCATCCCCCGACGTCTCTCCGGAATAATGCCGATGGTGCCACGGATGGCCCGGGATCGGTCGTGGCGCGGTCGCCCGCCTGTCGCGGTGGTCGCGATCGTATGCGCATGCTGCGTGATGGTGCTCGCGGCCGGGCCGGCCCGCGGCCAGAGCCCGCGGGCGTGGGCGGGCTCGACCGTTGCGAAGCGGCAGGGCGATGGCGAGCGGCGCGAGAGCGTGCGCGTCGCGGCGGCGCCCGAGCCGACGGCTGTCGAAGCAGCCGCCGACACCGCCATTCCCACGGGAAACCTCCTGTCCACGATCCGCGACGGCGGCATCCTCATGGTGCCGCTCCTCGGCTGCTCGTTCCTGCTCGCGGCATTCGGCTTCGAGCGGCTCGTGAGCCTGCGGTGGAGCCGCGTCGTGCCCAGGCCGTTCGTGGCGCGATTCATCGAGCAGATCCAGGCGGGCGCCCTCTCGCGCGGCGAGGCGCTCGACGCCTGCGAGGAAAACGGCAGCCCTGCCGCGCGGGTGTTTGCCGCCGCCGTGCGCCGCTGGGGCCGGCCCGCGGTGGAGATCGAGCAGGCGGCGCTCGATGCCTGCGAGCGCGAGGTCAACCACCTGCGCCGGTATCGCCGCGTGTTCAACGGCATCGCCACGGTCGGCCCCCTGCTCGGGCTGCTGGGCACCGTGTTCGGGCTGATCCGCTCGTTCAACGACGTGGCCGGAGCGGGGGCGATGGGGCGGCCCGACCTGCTCGCCCGCGGATTCGGCGAGGCGCTGATCACCACGGCGATGGGGCTGCTCGTGGCGATCCCGGCGATGGTGCTCCACTGGGTGTTCACGAGCCGGGTCGACCGGCTGGCGATGCGGCTCGACGAGACGTGCCAGCAGGTGATCGACGAGATCTCGCTCGAGGCCACGGCCGAGCCGCCGCGGCGGAAGGCGCGGCCGCCGCTCGCCGTGGGAGCGTAGGCCCCATGCCGCTCGTGCGACTCTCCGACGACGACGAGCCGGCGCCAAACCTGGCGCCGATGATCGACGTCGTCCTCGTGCTCACGATCTTCTTCATGTGCGCCACGAAGTTTTCGGGCGACGAGCGGAAGTTCGACCTCGACCTGCCGCAGGCCGAGGCGGCGGCGATCACGGGCGGTCGCCCGGAGATCGTGGAGGTGGACGAGTCGGGTGGGCTGCGGCTCGGCGGCGCGGAAGTGGCGATCGAAGACCTCGCCGGCCGGCTCACGGAACTCCGCGGTGCAGATCCCGATCTCGCGGTGCTGATCCGCGGTGCGAAGACGGTGGCCCACGGCCGGATGGCCGAAGTCTACGAGGCGTGTCGCGTCGCCGACGTGCGGCAGGTGGGCATCTCCGTCAAGCCACGCAGCGACACGCAGCGGCGCTGAGAAACGGAGCAGGCCGATGCACTCACAGTGGCTGCTCTGGGGTGGGCTGGCCGCATGCTGCACGGTCGCGCTCGCCGGGCTCGCCCGCGGGCGGTGGCTGCAGTCGCAGACGCTCAAGAAGTCGGTTGTGCTCTCGATCGGCGTGCACGCGATCTTGGCGGTCGTGGCGGCGTTCATCGGCGTGGCCCGGCCCGCGTCGTGGGGCACGGCCGACGAGGGGCGCATGACGATGCAGGTGGTGCCGGTCGACGAGTCGGCCGACGGCGCCGCGGTGGAACAGTCTGACGCGCCGCCGAGTGCAGACGTGCTCGGTGAGGCAGCGACGGCGGCCGCGGTGCAAGGCGAGCCTGCCCCGCCGAACGACGCCCCCCCGGATCTCGTGCCGCTGTTGCCTGCCGCAGAGACGGCCGAAGCCGCGCTCGTGGATTCGCAAGCGACCGACGCGGCCAAGCCCCCTGCCCCGACTGATCAGGATCAGGCCACGGCCACGGACGCAGGCCCAGCCGTGCCGCTCTTGTATGCCGACCGCGTCGGCGGCCGGCGAGCAGCGGCGGCGGCAGCCCGCGGTGGGTCGCTCGACACGGAGCGGGCCGTGGAGGGAGCGCTCGGCTGGCTGGCGGCAGCGCAGGCCGCGGACGGCCGCTGGAGCGTCGCGCAGCACGGCGGCGGCGTGGAACGCGCCGTCCAGGGGCACGACCGGCACGGCGTGGGCGCGAAGAGCGATCACGGCGTGACGGGCCTCGCGCTGCTCGCCTTCCTCGGCGCCGGGCACACGCATCGCGACGGTCCGCACGCCGACGTGGTGGCCCGCGGCCTGCGGTTTCTCCTCGAGCGGCAGAAGGCCGACGGGTCGCTCGCGGGCGATGCGGAATTCTTCGCGGCCCTCTACTGCCACGGGATGGCCACGCTCGCCGTTGGCGAGGCCTGTGCGCTCACGGCCGACGCGGCGCTTCGCCCGGCCCTCGACCGCGCGGTGCGGCACACGCTCGCGATGCAACACCCTGCGACGGGCGGCTGGCGGTATGCCGCCGGCGACCGCGGCGACACGAGCCAGCTCGGCTGGCAGGTGATGGTGCTGGCGACGGCCCGGCAGGCGGGGCTGGTGGGCCTCGAGCCGGCGGAGGCGCGGGCGCGGGTGTTTCTCCAGAGTGTCTCGTCCGGACGGGCGGGCGGCCTTGCCTCGTATCGGCCGGGCGAGCGGCCGAGCGTGGCGATGACGGCCGAGGCGCTTGTGTGTCGGCTGCTGCTCGGCCTGCCGGTGCACGATCCGGCCGTCCGCGAGGCGCTCGACTCGCTCGCCGCAGCGCCGCCCGAGGCAGCGCATCCCAACGCCTACACCTGGTATTACGCCACGCTGGCGTCGTTTCACGCGGGCGGCCCGCAGTGGGACGCCTGGAACGCGCGGCTGCTCGCCGCCCTGCTGCCGCTCCAGCGCCGGGGGCCGGGGCCGCTCGCCGGCAGTTGGGATCCCGATCCGGTGTGGGGCGGTCACGGCGGTCGTGTCTATTCGACGGCGCTTTCGGCCATGACGCTCGAGGTGTATTACCGCCACGCCCCGATCCACGAGCGGCAGACGCCGCCCGGCCGGCAGTTTGCTTCCCAGACCCCTGGGATTAGACTTCAGTAGTCGGCGTTCACCGCCGTTTCGCAGCCCCGCACGGAGTGCCACAGGTGCCACAAATGTTCGCCTTCATGGGATTGGGTACGGTCGAGCTGATCATCGTGGCCGCCGTGATCCTCCTGCTCTTCGGCTCGCGGCTCCCGCGGGTCATGCGGTCGCTCGGCGAAGGGATCGTGGAGTTCAAGCGCGGCGTGCAGGGCATCGAGGAAGATTCCTCGGCCCGTCGCAGCGACGGCCAGGGCTGATCGGCCCGCACGCCGTTGGCGATTGAACACGTGCGGCGCGCGATAGCCCCACGAAGCCCGGAGCGGAAGCGACGGGGTCTGCATCCAAAAACGCTCGAGGTTCAGAAGGGAGAGGCACAGCATGTTCGGGCTCGGTCCGGTGGAGATCGTGGTGATCGGGGCGATCGCCGTGATGCTCTATGGCAAGCGGCTGCCCGAGGTGGGCAAGTCGGTCGGCCAGGGGATCGGCGAGCTGCGAAAGCAGATGGCGTCGCTCTCCCGGGAGATGGATCTGGCCAGCCACGTCGACGGCGCGGCCGCGCGGCGGTCGTCGCGCCGGATCGGTGCGGGCGACGAGGCCCCGCAGGCGGCCGGCCCCCGGTTCGAACCGCCCGCCCCCGCGGAGGAAACCGGGCCGTCGTGACGTCAGCGAGCGGGAATGCTACGATCCCGCAGGCTGGATATCGGGCAGCTAGCTCAGTTGGTTAGAGCGCTACGTTCACACCGTAGAGGTCACAGGTTCGAATCCTGTGCTGCCCACTGGTTGATTTGACCGTGATTTGAAGTGCAAACAACCTGCCGATGGTCGGCAGCGCCCGCGAGGGAAAACGAC
>JBJSZP010000319.1:0-2330 GCA_046090365.1 Planctomycetia bacterium | reverse complement strand
CTCGAGGCGATCCGCCGGCTCGCCGCGGCCGATGCCCTCACCGACCAGGAGCGCGAGATCCTCGAGCGCACCTACACGCTCCTGCGCACCGTCGAGCACCGGCTGCAGATCCTCTACGACCGCCAGACACACGACCTGCCGCCGGAGCCCGCCGAGTTCGCCCGGCTCGCGGTCCGCTGCGGCTACGGCGCGGGCCCCGAGGCCGCCGAGCGGCTCCGGCACGACCTCAGCTCGGCCACCGATCTCAACCGCAGGATTCTCGACCACCTGCTCCACGACGCCTTTCCTGACGAAACAGCTCCGGAGCCGGAGACCGACCTCGTGCTCGACCCCGAGCCGCCCGCATCGTTCGTCCACGAGGTGCTCGGCCGCCACGGGTTTCGCGACGTGCCGGCCGCCCACCGGGCGCTCGTGTCGCTCGGGGAGGAGAAGGTGCGGTTTCTCTCCACGCGGCGCTGCCGGCACTTCCTCGCGGCGATCGCCCCGCGGCTCCTGGCGGCGATCGGCCGCACGCCCGACCCCGACGCCACGCTCGCAAACCTCGGCAGCGTGAGCGACTCGCTCGGCGGCAAGGGGGTGCTCTGGGAACTGTTCAGCTCGAGCCCGGCGGCCCTCGACCTCACCGTGCGGCTCTGCGCCTCGAGCCCGTTTCTCACGGGGCTGCTCGTGGGCAACCCCGGCATGCTCGACGAACTCCTCGACAGCCTGCTCCTCGACCGGCTGCCGGCGGAGCCCGAGCTCGCGGCCGCACTCGACGAACTGTGCCGCGGGGCCGCCGACATCGCCCCGATGCTCCACGCGTTCAAGGTGTCGCAGCAGCTGCGGGTGGGCGTGCGCGACATCTTGGGCAAGCTCGACGCCACCGCCGTCACGCAGGCGCTCACGGCCGTCGCCGAGGCGCTCCTCCGCCGGGTCGTCGCGCACGAGGAAACCCGGCTCGTGGACCGGCTCGGCGAGCCGACGGCGGGCGAAGAGGGGACGGTTGGCGTACGGGCCGGGCCAGTGGTGCTCGCGATGGGGAAGTGCGGCGGCCGCGAGATGAACTACGCGAGCGACGTCGACGTCGTGTTCCTCTACGACCACGAGGGGATGACGTTTCCCGTGCGGCGCACCCGCCGCTCGCTCGAGAGCACGACGAACGCCCACTTCTTCAGCGAGCTGGCCCAGCGCACGATGAAGGTGTTCAACGCGTTCACCTCGCAGGGCCGGCTCTACGAGATGGACTCGCGGCTCCGGCCGAGCGGCTCGAGCGGCCCGGCCGCGCTCTCGCTCGCGGCCTTCGAGCGCTACTTCGCCCCCGACGGCCCGGCCGCCGTGTGGGAACGACAGGCGCTCGTGAAGGCCCGCGTCGTGGTGGGGAGCCGGCCCGCCGCCGCCCGCGCCCTCGAGATCGTGCACCGCGCCGCCTACGAGCGGCACTGGACGGCGGAGGAGGTGGAGGCGATCCGGGCGATGCGGCTGCGCATGGAAGAGGGGGCCCGGCCCACGAACCTCAAGCGCGGCCCCGGCGGCGTCGTCGACATCGAGTTCATCGCCCAGATGCTCCAGCTCGTGCACGGCGGCCCGAACCCCGCCCTGCGCACGCCCGAAACGCTCGCCGCCCTCGAAGCCCTCCACACGGCCGGCCATCTCGACGCGGAAGACCACCGGTTTCTCGTCGCCGCCTACCGGATGCTGCGCACGATCGAGGGCCGGCTCCGTCTCCTCGACGCCACGGCCCGCCACGACTTCCCGGCCGACCCGATCGAGCAGCGGAAGCTCGCCCACCTCTTGGGCGCCCCCGACCCCGACGCCCTCGTGACCGAGGTGCAGGCCCTCACGTCGCGGATCCGCACGACCTTTGATCGAATCTTCGCGGCCGAAGCGGCTCGACTGTAACGCAACCGTCAACTCAGTCGCGCCGGCTTCGGGCTCCCCATATCCCATCGCCGGACGTTCACTGCGGCCCTCCAGGCCTCCGTTCACTCGACTCCGGCTGCGCTGCGCCATCCATGGCTGCGCTTGCCTGCATACGCCTGCTCCGGGACACGGGAAGCCCAAAGCCTCCCCCTTTCCAGTTGAGGAGGCTCGGGGCTGCCCATGCCCTCGAGCGGGCTATGGGAGCGAGCGCAGCCATGGATGGCGAAGCGAAGCGGACATGCAGAGACCCGAAGCCTGGAGGGCTGAGGCGAACGTCAAGCGAGAGGGCGTGGGAAGTCACGGGCCGGCGCGATCACTCGAACCATGACAGGCTGAAGCCTGTCCCACGTCAAGGGTGCGTCTTGCGACGCGTGGCCCAGAGTTCGTAGGCGACCGGGAGCACCGACATGAGCACGATGCCCACCACCACG
>JBJSZP010000318.1:0-2031 GCA_046090365.1 Planctomycetia bacterium | reverse complement strand
GGTCTTACCGCCGCCCCCGGCTCCGGCCGGCCGCACGGCAAGGAGCAGCTCAGCGGCCCGGCGCAACGTCTCCGCGAGCGACCACTCCTGGGATTCCGCGAGTCGTTTCACGCGACGATAGAGATCGTCGGGGATCTGGATCTGTGTTTTGATCACGGGGTGCGGCAAGCCTCCATCGAAATGATATGCGTGTTCCATCAAAATAGTGGCAGAGGGTCGAGGTTGCAAGAGTTGGCGAATGTGGCGTTTGTCTTTCCGTAAAAACGGGAATATGCTTTCCCATATGAAAACCACCGTCGACCTGCCGGACGACCTTTTCATCGCTGCCAAGAAGCGGGCGGCGGAGCTCCGCCAGCCGCTGCGGGCCCTCATCGAGCGAGGGTTGCGGGCGGAGCTCGGTCGCGGGATGAGTCGCCGCACGGCAGTGCGGCGCACGATCCGCTGGGTGACCGTCGCCGGCGGTCTGCCGCCTGGCGTCGACGTGTCTGATCGGGCCGCAATGCACGACTGGCTGCGGCAGCAGCGATGATCGCGATCGACACGAATCTGCTGATCTACGCCCATCGCTCGGCCACGCCCGAACATCGGGCCGCCCGCGGAGCGATCGAAGCCGCGTTGAATACACCCGGCGGATGCGGGATCACGCTCCCGAGCGTCGCCGAGTTTTTCAGCATCGTCACGCATCCGACCGCGAGCGGCAGGCCGTCAATGCCGAGGGCCGCGGCAGACTTTTTGGCGTCACTGCGAGACAGTGGCGTCGAAGACCTCGCCCCGGGGCCCGGCTATGCCGCGAGGCTTGCCCAGATGGCCGCCGACCTCAAGGTGAAAGGAGTACGAATTTTCGACGTGCAGATCGGGCTCTGCGCTCTCGATGGCGGCGCCACCGAGCTGTGGACGCACGACGGCGGATTCGTGAAAATCCCCGGGCTCGTCATCCGCGATCCGCTCCAGAGTTGAGGGGAATCATCTGCCTATGGTGTCGCGACTTCGATGCCAGGCGGCGCCAATCGCGCGAAGTCGGCTGTGTTGTAGGTGAGGATGCGGTCACAGCCGGCACGCTCCGCGCAGCGTACGTGCAGGGCGTCGTAGATCACGCCACTCCGCAGGCCGAGTGCCGCCACGCGGGCGATGGCTGCCTTGTAGTCGGCGGAGGAGAGCGGGATGGCCTCGAGATGCTCGAAAAAATTCTCCTCGATTAGCCTGGCTGCCTCGGCCGGCTGAATCCGGCGGGCCAGCGGCAGGGCCGTGAGCGCGGCGTAGCACTCCGCAATCACATGTGTCGAGCAGATCGCCACGGAGCCGCTGCGTCGGGACTGGGCAAACCGCCGGTAGCAGGCGAGCGCCGCCCCGTGATTCGGCAGTTGGTCCACGACTGCGGTCACGAGCGCCGACGTATCGAAAAACACCTTCATGTCCGTGGCCGACCGACGTGCCGCGCCCGCGACTCCCGCTCCTGCCGGACGAAGGCGGCGATGTCGAGATCGGCAGTGTGCGGCCCGTGATGCACGAGCACGCCGGCGCTGTCTACGAGGCTCGGACCGTGGTCGGCAGCGCGGATGATCACGCCGTCGCTCGTGGCTTCGATCTCGATCTCGCTCCCCGGGGCGAGGTGAAACTGCTCGCGGAGCGCCTTGGGCACGACCAGCCGCCCAGCGGCATCAATGGTAGTCTTCATGCCAAAATGGTATTTATGAGGGAATCCGCCGTCAAGGCAGACGCCTCTTTGGCTTTGTACGAAACGTTTGTGTAGTACTTGAGCACCATGCCACCATCCAAGCCCACGATCGGAATCCTCACCGGCGGCGGCGACTGCCCCGGGCTCAACGCCGTGATCCGGGCGGCTGTGAAGAGCGCTCTTCGGCTCGGCTACGACTGCATCGGCTTCCTCCGCGGCTACGAGGGCCTCGTCGACCCCGTGGCCTACATGCCGCTCGACCTGCAAAACACGGCCAACATCCTCCTCCAGGGCGGCACGATCCTCGGCTCCACGAACAAGGGGCGGTTTTCCGCGCTCGTGGGCGAGGGCACGCG
>JBJSZP010000317.1:0-5808 GCA_046090365.1 Planctomycetia bacterium | reverse complement strand
CACGAACCTGCCGGAGGTGTTCGCCGACGGCGGCACGATCGCGGCCCGCTCGGCCGTGCAATTCGGGGCGGCGCTCGCCGGCCTGGCGATCGAAAACTCGATGCTCGGCGCCGCCCACGCGCTCGCGAATCCACTCACGGCCGCCCACCACGTGGCCCACGGCCAGGCCGTGGGTCTGATGCTGCCGCACGTCGTGCGGTTCAACGGCGCTGTCTGCGGACCGGCCTACGCCGACCTGCTCGGCGAGATCGGGAAGACGTGCCCCGCCGACGCCGCAGGCGAATGCCTGGCCACCTGGCTCACGGACCTGCTCGTGCGGTCGCGGCTCGCCACCACGCTCGCCGCGGCGCGGGTCGCCACGCCCGATCCCGCCGCCCTCGCCGCGGAGGCGGCGCTCCAATGGACCGCCGGCTTCAATCCCCGCCCGGTCGCCGCGAGCGATCTGGCCCGGCTCTATGAGGCCGCGCGATGAGCCCTCCGGCCTTGATGGCTGCCTGCCTGTGCATCGCGGTCGCGGCCGTCGTGCACGCCGATACGGTCGAGCAGGCCCCGGCCGATGCCTGGCCGCTGGCCCGCGGCACGGCCTCGGGCAGCGGCCGGTCGGCGCTGCCGCTCGCGCTGCCGCTCGCCGAGCACTGGCACCGCTCGTTCGAGAAGACGGCGTTCGGGGCCGTGCCCGTGATCGCGGGCGGCACGATCTACCTCGGCGATCTCGACGGCACGTTCCACGCGCTTGACCTCGAGACGGGTGCGACCCGCTGGTCGTTCAAGGCCGAGGCGGCCGGGTTTCCATCGGCGGCGGCGGTGTCGCTCGATCCCGCCCTGCCGCTCGTCGTCGTGGGCGACGACACGGGCGTCGTGCGGAGTTTCGACCGGGCGACGGGCAAGGTCGCTTGGGAATACGAGACCGACGGCGAGATCTCGGGCGGGCCGACGATCCTGCCAGCGGCCGACGGGGTGCCAGCCCGCGTACTCGTGGGCTCGCAGGACGCGTCGCTCGCCTGCCTCGCGCTCGCCGACGGCGCGGTCGCGTGGAAGCATTCGATCGCCGACCAGATCCGCTGCTCGCCCACGGTCGTCGGGGGCCGCGTGCTGATCGCCGGCTGCGACGGCAAGCTGCATGTGATCGACGCCGCCACCGGCGCCGAGACGGCGGCCGTGCCGATCGATGGCCCCACCGGCACGACGCCTGCAGCCGCCGTCGGCCGCGTGTACTTCGGCACGGAAGGGGGCACGTTCTTCGGGATCGACGTCGGGGCAGGAGCCGTGGCCTGGAAGATGGCCCCGGCGGCCAACGCCCAGGCCTACCGCTCGAGCGCCGCGGTGGCCGATGGGCTGGCGATCGTCGGCACCCGCGGCAAGGCGCTGGAGTCCTTCGCGCTCGAGGATGGAGCCCGGAAGTGGCGGCGGGCCATGCGCGGCCGCGTCGACGCCTCGCCCGTGGTTCTGCCGCTGGCCGACGGGGGCCGCCTGGCGGCGGTCGTGGCCGATGCGGCGGGGCGGATCGCCGTCCTCGACGCCGCCACCGGCGAGCCGGCCTGGGAATTCGACGCCGGGGGCGGGTTTTCGGCCGGGGCTGCCGCGGCCGCGGGCCGGATCGTGCTCGCCTCCGACGACGGCACCGTGTGGTGCTTTCGGGCATCCCAGCCCTGAGCCGGCCGTGGGCCGAGGACCGAAAAGGGGGTCTTTGGGGAATCTGTCTGGGCGGCGTCGGGCCGGCATCATCTCTTTCGGCCGCGATTTCGATAGAGAAGGTGGGAAACTCCGGCGGGCGAACCAAGAGCGGCAGAGCTGCGTACTATTGGTTGCGACCGTCAAGGAGCAACAACCATGGCACGAAAAGACGCACTGCTGAATCTCCACGCGATCCTCGTCCGCCGCCGCGATGCCCTGCGCAGCGCCTTGGCCGGCGACCTGTCGTTGCTGCGGGAACTCCGCAGCGAGTCGCCCGGCGACCTCGTGGACGCCGCCCTCGATTCCTCGCACGACGAGATCAGCTCCCAGCTGGCGGAAGTCGAGAGCCGTGAACTGGCCTCGATCGAGAACGCCCTGGAGCGGATGCGGGCCGGCCAGTACGGCACCTGCGAGTACTGTGGCGGCAAGATCCCGATGGCCCGGCTCAACGCCCTGCCCTACGCCACGATGTGCATCGGCTGCCAGCGCGAGGCGGAGCGGTCGGGCATGGGATCGGCCGGCCGCGAGGAGTCGCGCGAGGAGTCGGTGCCGGGCGACCTGGAAATCGACGTGTCGTGACCGCTCCGGAACGGCGGGGTTCGGGTATGCTTCCTGCCGAGCCCTCGCCACCCCGCATCGAGTGGTCCATGCCGCGCCGTCTCATCCCGCATGCTCCGTCGCTTCCTTGGGGCCTGCGGCCCGTTGTCTGCCTGGCCGCCCTCGTCGTGGCCGTGGGCGGCGGCGCCGAGGAGCCGCCGCTGGCGCGGATCGCGCCGGCCTCGGGCCAGCGGATCGATCCTCTGCGGCCGGCCCGGCTCTCGGTCGACGAGCGTGAGCAGCTCTACAAGCAGGTGCAGCGCGATGCCGAGATGCTCGAGCGGCAGGGGACGCAGCTCCGGCGGCTCACGCAGCTCGTCCGGCCCACGGTCGTCCACATCGACACGCGAAAGCCCGCCCTGCGGCCGAAGAACGGCAAGGCCAGCGAGGAGGAGGCGGGCTCCGGCGTGATCGCCGACATCGCCGGCCGCACCGTCGTGATCACCAACCGCCACGTGGTCAACCGGGCCGACCTCGACAACATCACGATCCGGCTCGACGATGCCCGCGAGCTCAAGCCGCGGCGGCTGTGGTCGGACCTCGCCACCGATATCGCCGTGCTCGAGATCGAGGGAGACGACCTCGAGGCCGCCCGGCTGGCGGAGGATGACCCCGTGCAGATCGGCGACACGGTGCTCGCCGTCGGCAGCCCGTTCGGGCTCTCGCATTCGGTGACGCTCGGCATCGTGTCGGCGCTCGGCCGCCGCGACCTCGAGCTCGGCAACGAGGGCGTGCAGTTCCAGGACTTCATCCAGACCGACGCGGCCATCAACCCCGGCAACAGCGGCGGGCCGCTCGTGAACCTCCGCGGCGAGGTGGTGGGCCTCAACACGGCGATCGCGAGCAATTCCGGCGGCAGCGAAGGGATCGGGTTCGCGATCCCGATCCGGATGGTGATGTTCGTGGCCCGGCAGCTCGTGGAAACCGGAAGCGTGTCGCGGGCCTACCTGGGCGTGAAGCTCCACGGCGCGTTCACGCAGCGGGCCGCCCAGCGGCTGGGCCTCGTGCGGCCCGTCGGTGCCCATGTGAAGGAAGTGACGAAGGGCTCGCCGGCCGACGCCGCCGGCATCCGGCCCGACGACGTGATCGTGGAGTTCGACGGCATGCCGATCGACGACGACGACCATCTCATGAGCCTCGTGAGCATCACGCACACCAACACGACCGTCACGCTCGTCGTGGTGCGCAACCAGGAGCGAATCACGCTCGAGATGCCCGTCGCGAGCCGGGCCCAGTTTGAGTAGGACAGGTTTTAGTCTGTCCTACGTGCCTGCGCCGGCGGCGGCGAGGCCGCGGAGGATGCAGTCCTTTACGGCCACGGCGTCGCAGCCGGTGAGCAGGTCGAGGTTCGGCCGCCACTGCCGCACGATCCGCCGGTCGACCACGAGCATGCCCGCCGTGAGTTCACCGCCGGTCTCGACGTCGGCCGCCACGGTCGTGCGCTCGAAGAGCTCCGGGTTCGTCACCGCCACGAGCGACACCACGTCGTGCAGGCTGATCCCCTCGGCCCCGAGCAGCTGCCGGTAGGCCCGGAAGGCGTGCGGCAGCATCGTGCGCAGGATCATGCCGGCCCGCGACGACTCGGCGGGCAGTTGATCGAGGAGGTCGAAGCAGAACGTCACCTGCCCCGTCGTCTCGAGCGGCACGAGCGTCTTCGCCATCGGCTCGCGGATCACATGGCGGGCGGCCCGCGGGTCGCAGAAGAAGTTGAAGTCGACGACGGGCGTCGCGTTGCCGTTGCCGTGGGCCGTGCCGCCGGCGATCACCACCTCGCCGATCAGTTCCACGATCGCCGGGTCGCGGGCGAGCACGCGCGAGAGGTTCGTGAGCGGCCCGAGGCACACGATCGTCACCTCGCGGGGATGGGCGTGGATCGTCTCCCAGATCACCTTCTCCGACACGTGCCCGCCGTGGAGCCGGGCCCGGGGCAGGTCGACGCCGCCGAGCCCGTCGGGGCCGTGCATGTTGAACGGCTTCTCGGGCCGCACGGTGTCGGTCGGGGCCGTGCCGATGCGGGGCAGCCGCGGCGGGTCGAGGATGCCGACGAGGGCCTGGAGGTTGGCCGTCGCCTGCTCTGGCGACACGTTCCCGCCCGTCGCCGTCACGGCCAGCACCTCGAGCCGCGGATCGAACAGGGCCATGGCCAGCGCGACGGCGTCGTCGATGCCTGGGTCGAGGTCGAGGATCACCTTGCGGGGCACGGCTGCGGGACTCCGGTGTAGGCTGGAATGGTATCCGAAACGAAGCGACTCCGGCACCGAGGCCCGACGGCGGGCGGATTCCCCTGACCACCTCACCCGACACATCGGCTCTCCTCGCGGCAAGCACGGCCCGGCTCGCCGCAGGCGTGCACGCGCCGCGCGCGGAGGCGGCGGCGCTCGTGGCCGGCGTGTTCGACGGTTCGCTCGACCTCGACGCCTTCGGCCGCTGGCTCGTGGCCCTTGCCGACCTCGGTGAATCGGCGGCGGAGATCGCCGGCGTGGCCGAGGCGCTGCGGGCGAAGATGCTGCCGGTCGCACACGGCCTCCCGCTCGTGGCCGACACCTGCGGCACCGGCGGCGACGGGTCGGGCACGTTCAACATCTCCACGGCGGCGGCGCTCGTGGCGGCCGCAGCGGGGCTCCCCGTGGCCAAGCATGGCAACCGGGCCGTGTCGAGCCGCACCGGGTCGGGCGACGTGCTCGAGGCGCTCGGCGTCGCGATCGGCGCCGCGCCCGAGGCGTCGGCGCGAAGCCTCCGCGAACATGGGCTCTGCTTCTGCCTCGCGCCCGTGCACCATCCCGCGATGGCCCGCGTGGGCCCACTGCGCAAGGCGCTGGGCCGGCCCACCGTGTTCAATCTCGTGGGGCCGCTGTGCAATCCCGCCGGGGCGACGGTGCAGGTGATTGGCGTCGGCCGGCCGGCCGTGCGCGAGCCGATGGCCGAGGCCGCCTTTGCGCTCGGGGCGCGGCGGGTGCTCGTCGTGTCGGGCACGATTGCCGGGGCCGCCGAAAAGGCCTTCGACGAGATGAGCCTGTTCGGGCCGACCGATGTGATCGACGTCTCCGCCGCAGGCACCCGCCGGTTTCGCTGGACGCCCGAGGATTTCGGGATCGCGACCCGTCCGGCGGCCGACCTCGCCGTGCTCGCGGTCGACGGGCCGCAGGAAAGCGCCGCCACGGTCCGCGCCGTGCTCGGCGGCGCGGGCGGCCCGTGCCGCGAGATCGTGGTGCTCAACGCCGCGGCCGTGCTCTGGGCTGCCGGGAAGGCCGGCGACCCCGCCTCTGCCGCCACGCTCGCCGCCAATGCGATCGATTCGGGCGCCGCAGCCGCTGCGCTCGCAAGGCTGGCAGCGGCCGCGCGGACCGACGCGTAGGACGGGCTTTAGCCTGTCTGCCCTCGCGACAGGCTGAAGCCTGTCCTACTGAAGCGGGATCGCAAGCCCGTCATAGGCGAGTTCCACGCCGGCCGGCAGCCCTGCCGACACGGCCGCGTGCTCGATGTCGTGCGACATGTGCACGAAGAGTGTGCGGCGGGCCCCCACGCGGGCGGCCACGG
>JBJSZP010000316.1:0-6675 GCA_046090365.1 Planctomycetia bacterium | reverse complement strand
TACTTCGCCACGTGGCGGGCGTAGTCTTCGAACACCCGCGGGTAGAGAAGCCACGAGAGCACCTCGCGGTGCGAGGCGGCACGGCCCAGGATCTCTCCCGTCTTCTTCTCCGCGGCATGAAACTCGGCCGGGGCGAGCGATTCGCCCGGCCGGCCCGTCACGACCTTGCCGTCCCGCACGATCCGCTTCACCACCGCCGGCGGAAACCCGCCCGGCGGCTGGCCCATCCGGCCCGCCACGAGGTCGAGCACCGACTCGGGGAACGCGAGCTCGCGCGAGTCGGAGAGCAGGTCGGCCGCCTGGAGCCCGTTCGTCACGAGCATCAGCGCGAGATCGCCCACCGACTTGCTCGTGGGCGTCACCTTCACGATGTCGCCGAGCAGTTGGTTGCACTCGGCGTAGGCCTTGCACACCTCCTCCCAGCGGTCGCCGAGGCCCAGAGCCTTGGCCTGCTCGAGCAGGTTCGTGAACTGCCCGCCAGGCATCTCGTGGAGATAGAGATCCGCGTCGGGCGCCTTCATGCCGCACTCGAAGGCCGTGTAGTGGTCGCGGACCGCGGCCCAGTAGTGGGCGAGGTGCCGCAGCGGCTCGGGGTCGAGGCCCGTGTCGAGCGGCGTGTTGCGGGCGGCGTCGACGAGCGCGTTGAGGCTGGGCTGGCTCGTGAGCCCGGCGAACGGGGCGAAGGCCGCGTCGACCACGCTCGCGCCGTTCTTGGCCGCCTCGAGGATCGCCGCCATCTGCCCGCCGGCCGTGTCGTGCGTGTGGAAGTGGATCGGGATCCCGATCTCGTCGTGGAGCGCCTTCACGAGCCTGCCTGCGGCGAACGGCTTGCAGAGGCCCGCCATGTCCTTGATGGCGAGCATGTGGGCGCCGAGCTTTTCCAACTCCTTGGCGAGCTTCACGTAGTAGTCGAGCGAATACTTCGTGCGCTTCGGGTCGAGCACGTCGCCCGTGTAGCAGATCGCCGCCTCGCAGATCGCGCCGCTCTCCACCACGGCGTCGATCGCCACCCTCATGTTCGGCACCCAGTTGAGCGGGTCGAACACGCGGAACACGTCGATCCCGGAGGCGGCCGATTCCTTCACGAACGCCTGCACGACGTTGTCGGGGTAGTTCGTGTAGCCCACGGCGTTGCTCGCGCGGAGCAGCATCTGGAAGAGCACGTTCGGGATCCGCTCGCGCAATTGCAGCAGCCGGTCCCAGGGGCACTCCTTGAGAAACCGCATCGAGGTGTCGAACGTGGCCCCGCCCCACATCTCGAGCGAGAAGAAGCCGGAGGCCAGCCGGGCGTAGGCGTCGGCCACGGCGAGCATGTCGTAGCTCCGCATCCGCGTCGCGAGCAGCGACTGGTGCGCGTCGCGCATCGTCGTGTCGGTGATGAGGAGAGATTTGTGCGATCGCACCCAGGCGGCGAACTTCGTGGGCCCGAGTTCCTGGAGCTTGTTCCGCGTGCCGGCCGGGGGGGCGGAGAAGCGGTCGTATTCCGGCAGCGGAGCCCGCTCGCGGCGCGCGGCGGTCGGCCGGCCCTTCACGAGCGCGTTGCCATTGACGATCACGTCGGCGAGGTATTCGAGCACCTTCGTGGCCCGATCCTTGCGGACGGGGAAGTCGAAGAGCGCCGGCGTCTCGTCGATGAACCGCGTGGTGCACTTCCCGGCGAGGAACTCGGGATGCGTGACGAGGTTCACGAGGAACGGGATGTTGGTCTTCACGCCGCGGACGCGAAACTCCTGCAGGCACCGCTCCACGTGGCCGGCCGCCTCCTCGAGGTTCAGCCCCCGGGCCGTCACCTTCACGAGCAAAGAGTCGAAGTAGGGCGTGACGACGGCGCCCGAGAAGGCGGAGCCCGCGTCGAGCCGAATGCCCATGCCGCTCGCCGAGCGGTAGGCCGTGATCCGGCCGTAGTCGGGCAGGAAGCGGTTCTCGGGATCCTCCGTCGTGACGCGGCACTGCACGGCCGTGCCCATCGACCGGATCGCCGCCTGGTCGCCGAGGCCGACCTGGGGATCGGAGAGCTTCCAGCCCTCGGCCACCCGCAGCTGCCGCCGCACGATGTCGATGCCGGTGATCTCCTCGGTGACGGTGTGCTCCACCTGGATCCGCGGATTGACCTCGATGAAATAAAACTTGCCGGTGTCGGCGTCGACGAGAAACTCGACGGTGCCGGCGTTTTCATATTTCGAGGTGCGGCCGATCGCGAGGGCCGCCTCGCAGATCGCGTCGCGGGTCTTCTGCGGCAGATTCGGGGCGGGGGCAATCTCTACCACCTTCTGGTGCCGCCGCTGCACCGAGCAGTCGCGCTCGAACAGGTGCACGAGGTTGCCGTGGAGGTCGCCGAGCAACTGCACCTCGATGTGCCTGGCCCGCTGGATGAACTTTTCCACGAACACCGCGGCGCTGCCGAAGGCCGTCTTGCTCTCCCGCTGGGCGCTCTCGAGGGCCACGGCGAGCTCGTCTTCCCCGCGCACCACTCGCATCCCGCGGCCGCCGCCGCCGTGCGCCGCCTTCAGGATCACGGGCCAGCCGAGGTCCTTCGCGATCGCGAGCGCGTCGGCCTGGCTCGTGACCGGCTTCGGGCTGCCGGCGAGGATCGGCACACCGGCCCGCTTGGCGAGGTCGCGGGCGGCCGTCTTGTCGCCGAGCATCCTGAGGAGCTCGACCCGCGGGCCCACGAACGTGATCCCGGCCTTCCCGCAGGCCGCGGCAAACTCCGGGTTCTCCGAGAGGAAGCCGTAGCCCGGGTGGATCGCGTCGACGCCGTGCTCCTTGGCGAGGGCCACGATCGACTCGATGTCGAGGTAGCTGCGCAGCGGCTCGCCGGGCTTGCCCACGAGATACGCCTCGTCGGCCTTGAAGCGGTGGAGGGCGAATCGGTCTTCGTGGGCGTAGATGGCGACGGTGCGGATGCCGAGCTCGTGGGCCGAGCGGAAGACGCGGATCGCGATCTCGCTGCGATTGGCGACGAGCAGCTTCTGGATGGGGCGCATGGACGCGTGGCGGCGAAAGGGCAGTGGCAGCCCCGAAACGCCGGGGCGGCGAGCGGAAATCGTACCCGTTTCACGGCGGGCTGACAGGGCCGCGGCGCAGGCCGGTCGAGATGCTCAGCCCGGGCGGCGGCTCAGCCCGGGCGGCGGCTCAGCCCGGTCGGCCGGTCCAGTGGCGCGGTCGGCCGGCTCGTCGGCGTAGGTGGGGCGGAGGTAGTCGGGCACGAGCGCGGTCGGGGCGTCGCGCACGCCCGCTGCATGCAGCCGCTCGGCGAGGGCGGCGGCGTCGGCCGCCGTGGGCAGGCAGGCCTCGGCCGGAGCGACGACGAGATCGGCCCGGCCCGCGAGCGCGGCGGCGGCGACCGCGAGGCCCGGGCCCGCGACGTGGGCCCCGCGTGGCAGCCCGGCACACCACTCGGCAGCGGCCATGAGCTGCGGCGTCGACAGCCGAACGCCGGAGGGCACGTCGGCGGCGGGCGACGCCTCGGCCACAAAGAGGTCGCCGCGGCCGGCGTCATAGGCCAGATGCAGCGAAGCGCTGCCCGTGCCGGCAAGGTGCGCTACGCGCCGCGCGATCACCTCGAACCCCGACACGCCCACGAGCGCCGCGTCGGCGGCCCAGGCGATCGCCTTCGCCGTCGCGAGGCCCACGCGCAGTCCCGTGAACGAGCCCGGCCCGCGCACCACGCCCACGAGTTCCACGTCGCCCACGCGCCAGCCGAGGCCGCGGGCCGCCTCGTCGAGCGCCGATCCGATCCGCCGCGCGTGCTCGCCCGCCTCCGGGAGCACGATCTCGACCACCCGGCCGTCGCTGGCGGCAGCCACGGAACCGTGGGCCAGGCTCGTGTCGATGGCCAGCGTTCTCACGGTCGACGACGCTCCTTGGCACGGCGGCCGACGCGGCCGGCCGCCCTCTGCTTGACCACGGTTTCACGCGTCCGTAGAGTCAATTTTTCTCGAGCCATCATACGGTCCGCCGGATCAAGGTCGACACGAGTGAAGCGGGCCATCATCAGCGACATCCACGGCAACCTCGAGGCGCTCGAGGCTGTCCTCGAGGATATCGGCAGACAGGGCGTCGACGCCATCGACTGCCTGGGCGATATCGTCGGCTACGGCCCGAATCCATGCGAGTGCGTGAAGCTCGTCCGCAAGCACTGCCAGGTCGTCATCCTCGGCAACCACGACCAGGGCGCCCTGTTCGATCCCGACGGCTTCAACGTGGGGGCCGAGCGGGCGATCCGCTGGACCCGCGGCCAGCTCGAGCAGCACGACCGGCTCCCGCGCAACGCCGCCGACCCGCTCACCGACTTTCTGGGCGAACTCCCACGCACGCACGTCGCGGGCGACTTCCTCCTCGTGCACGGATCGGCCCGGCGGCCGCTCGACGAATACGTGTTTCCCGAAGACATCTACAACCCGCTCAAGATGGAGCACATCTTCGAACTCGTCGGCCGCTACGCGCTCCAGGGGCATACGCACATCCCGGGCGTGTTCACGGAGGCGCCGGAGTTCATCTCGCCAAACGTGCCCGCCGGGGCGGTGGAATGCCGCATCGCGCTGCCGGAGGGGAAGGCGATGGTGAACGTGGGGTCGGTGGGGCAGCCGCGCGACGGCGACCGGCGGGCCTGCTACGCGATCGTGGAGGATGACGCCGTGCGGTTTCGCCGGATCGAGTATCCGTTCGACGTCACCTGCCGGAAGATCCACGCGATCGCGGATCTCGACAACTTCCTCGGCGACCGCCTCACGCAGGGCCGGTGAGTTTTCGGCACCGGCGGTCTATACTGGCGGCGCTCGACTCACGGCTCCCGCCCACCCGCCGACCCCGCCGTAGGATCCCCGCTTCGTGGAACGCCGCTACATCCAGTTTGCCCTGATCTCGTTCGCGATCCTGTTCGGCAGCCAGGCCCTGCAGGCGGTGCTGTTTCCGAAGAAGCCGCCCGTGAAGCCGGCCGACGGCGCGGCGGCGCTGCCGGCCGACGCCACGGTCGCGGCGCAGGGCGACGCTCCTGCGGCCCGGGCAACAGACGGCGCGAAGGACCAGACCGACACTCCCGCCGACGAGTCGAAGGCTGACGCCGCCGCTCCGGCCCCGCGGGCCAGGCGGACGCTCGGCTCGCTCGACCCCGACGCCCCCGCGCAGATGCTCGTCACGCTCTCCAGCCGCGGCGCGGCGGTCGAACGGATCGAGCTCGCCGGCCGGCGGTTCCACGACCAGGACGACTGGTCGGGCTATCTCGGCCACCTCGCCCTCGAGGCGGTGGGCGACGGCTGCCGCGTGGGCGTGGTCGGCGCGGGCACGCCCGCCGCGGCTGCCGGCATCGAGGCCGGCGACGTGATCACGCGGGTCGACGGCACGGCCACGCCCGATCCGGCGGCGCTCGCGAAGGCGCTCCAGGCCACGAAGGCGGGCCGTCGGGTGCCGATCGAGGTCGTGCGGGCCGGCAGCCCGCGCGCGGTCGACGCGACGCTCGTCCGCCGGCCGCTCGAGGTGGTGCGGCCGGAGTATCGCACCGCGCCGGTCGACGATCCCGACGGCCTGCCGCACGACCCGCTCTCGTTCCGCCTCTCGCTCGAATCGCGCGACGGCAAGCGGCGGCGCGAACCACTCGCCGAGATTCCGGGGCTCGAACTCGCCGATCGTGATTGGGAGCTCGATCCCGCGAGCGACGCCTCGCGGGTGCGGTTTACCACGCGGCTGCCCAACGGGCTCGTGGTGGCCAAGGAATATCGGCTCGTCGCGGAGCCGGGCGGGGCAGGCGAGCGGCTCGAACTCGCGGTGGAGTTGCTCTCGCAGGGGGGCGAATCGGTCGTCACGTACGCCCTCGATGGGCCCACCGGGCTGCCGACCGAGGGCTGGTGGTATACGGCCCGGGTGGCCCGCGACTGGGGCTCGCTGGGCGTGCGCGACGTGGCGATGCGGTTTCAGGGCGAGCAGAGCACGCTCGTGAGCGGCCTCAAGATCGCCGACGCCGCGCTCGACCATCCGGCCACGGCGGTGCGCGACGGCAAGCCGCTGTCGTTCGCGGGCGTCGACGCCCTGTACTTCGCGGCGGCACTCATCCCGGCGGCCACGGGGCCCGAGGCGCCCGCGCTGGAGGAGGTGCGGCCGCTGGTCGTGGGCGATGTGCCCCCGGCGGCCCGGCGCAAGCTTGTCGACGTTACTTGTCGCCTCGTCTCGCGCGAGCTCGCGCTGCCGGCCGACACGCCCGTCGTCCATCGCTACGGCATCTTCGCCGGCCCGAAGCAGCCCGAGCTCCTGGCGGAGTTCGGCGCCGAAGGCGCCCGGATGGACGACCTCGTCTACTACGGCTGGTTCGGCTGGGTGGCCCGGCCGATGATCGCCATTCTCCACGCGATCCACGCCGTCATCGGCAACTACGGCCTGGCGATCCTCCTGCTCACGGTGATCGTGCGCGGGGCGATGTTCCCGATCAGCCGCAAGCAGGCGCTCTCGTCGCAGAAGATGCAGGCCCTGCAGCCCGAGATGAAGGCGATCACCGAAAAATACAAGAACGATCCGCAGAAGCGCACGCAGGCCACGCAGGAGCTGTGGCGCAAGCACGACTACAACCCGATGGGTGGCTGCCTGCTCGTGTTCATCCAGATTCCGATCTTCATGGGCCTCTACCGGTCGCTCGCCACCGACGTCGAGCTGCGCCAGGCGCCGCTGTTCAGCTCGGCCATC
>JBJSZP010000315.1:0-2927 GCA_046090365.1 Planctomycetia bacterium | reverse complement strand
CGGCGGCCTCGCGGTCGAGATCCTCGTGGAAGTCGGCGTCGAAGTCGGCGAGGCGAACATCGCGGCCGGGCGGCACCGTGAGCGGCTGGTCCATAGGGCGAGGAGTGTATCACGCCCGCTCGTAGGACAGGCTTCAGCCTGCCTTACCCTTACGCGAGCGCGCCGGCTCGGGGTCGCCCCTACCGTCTCTCCGAACGTTCGTTCGGTTGAACACGTGCCGGCTCGTGACTGCCCAGACCCTCTCGCCGGACGTTCGCCTCAGCCCTCCAGGCTTCGGCTCTCTGCGTGTCCGCTTCGCTTTCGCCATCCATGGCTGCGCTCGCTCCCACAGCCCGCTCGAGGGCATGGGCAGCCCCGAGCCTCCTCAACTGGAAAAGGGTAGGCTTCGGGCTCCCCGTGTCCCGGAGCAGGCGTATGCAGGCAAGCGCAGCCATGGATGGCGCAGCGCCTGTGACTCCGAGCGAACGAAGCCCACGGAGGGGCGCAGTGAGCGTCCGGCGAGGTGGTACGGGGCAACCCCGAGCCGGTGCAGCTGAGTTGAGCAGAGACAGGCTGAAGCCCGTCTCACTCGGCGGCGTAGAAGACGGCGCGGGAGCTGACGGCGCGGTCGCGGCGGCGGCGCGGACGCGGCGGAGCGATCATCCGCGAGTCGAGGAGGTCGGCGATCGTGACGGCGTCGACCGGACCCGCGCCCGCCATTTCGGGCTCGAAGCCGAGCACGTCGGCGATCGGCGAGAGATGCGTCACCCGCACCACGCACTCCGTGCCCCCGACGGTGATCACGTGCGGCGTCGTGACGGTCGAACCGAAACGGGCGTTGGTCGTGGTCGCGGGCATGGGCTGTCCTCCTGCGGGGTCTGGTCGTGGCGACGGCTCGCCGGCGACTCCCCTCATGTGCATTCTGCGCGCCAAAACTTGCACGTGCGCCGGGGAACGCCGAAGTCGCCCGGTCGCCCTCCCAGTCAGCCCAGATTCACGCGCAGGGTTCCGCCACTCGGAAAAGTTTTCCCAGGCGGATTGGCCGAGGGTGACAGCCCGTGGCAGAACCGTGAAAAATTTTCACGCCGGGCCAGCGGCTTCGCCGGGGGTGGCTGCCGAGGTGGGCTTCGCCTGCCGCAGCCGGTCGCGAAGCTTCGCGGCCAGTTCGTAGTTTTCGGCATGCACCGCGTCGGCGAGCTGTTCATCGAGCGTGCGGCCCACGTCGTAGCGCTGGCGGACGCTCTCGCGCATCTCCTCCAGCCGCTTCACGAGCTCGTCGTCGGCATACTGCTCGGCCGCGTCGTAGCGTTCGAACAGGTCGCGGAACCGATCGAGGCCGCGATTGAGCTCGGCGATCGCCGCCTCGGGGCCCTGCTCCTCGAGGAGCGCCAGCGACGCCGCCTGCACGCGGTGGAAGAGGACGAAGGGCCGGTATTGCTCGTGCGACAGCGTCCATTCGTCGTCGGGCGAGTGCTCGCGCACGAAATCCATGAATGCCAGGCTGTGGTCGGCGTCCTTGACGGCGCGGGCGTATTCGCGGAGCGCGAGCCAGCAGATCCGGCGGTGGTAGAATTGCACGAATTCCCGGTCGGCCTCCGCGCACTGCTCGCGGGACAGCCGGAACGAGCCCCCCTCGCGGATCGCCTCGCTCACGAGGTAGTCGTAATACGTCTCGGCACCGTGGGGCCGCGTGCCGTCGGGGCGGTGGGAGGTTTCCATCTGGAGCACGCCCATGTCGACCCGCATCTGCAGCACCTCGCGGCCGCTGCGGGCCTTGAACAGGCGGGCGCTCACCTCGCCGGGCTTGAACTCCCAGCCCTTGAGCACGGTGTCGATGTCGCGGGGTGATGGCATGGAAACGGATCCTTCGCGAGCGGTGCGCCGGCGTCGTGCCGGCCGTCTCACGAAGTATACCACTGCCGGCGCTGGCAATCCTGCGGTGGGCGCGTCAGTCGGCGACGCGGCCGCGCAGCCGCTTCGTCTCCGCGCGGCGGCGCTTTCCTTCCAGCCGTTTTTTCGTCACCGACCGCGGGGCCTTCGTGGGCCGGCGCACCTTCGGTGGCACGAGCGCCCGCGCCACGATCGCGGACAGTTTCGCGAGGCAGTCGGCGATGTTCTGCGGCTGGTCGCGGTGCCGTTGGCTCGTGATCACGAGGGCCCCGTCGCGGGTGAGCCGCGCCCGCTCGCGGGCCAGGAGCCGCTGGCGCACGTCCTCCGGCAGGTGGGGCGAGTGGCGGGCGTCGAACCGGAGCACGGCCTTGCTGCTCGTGCGGTTGACGTGCTGGCCGCCCGGGCCGCTCGAGCGGACGAACTGCCAGTCGAGGGCCGCGGCCGGAATCACGACCCGCCCCACACGGACCTCTTTTTCGGTTGCCATCGGGTGTACTCGGCGATGCGATTACACGATGATACGGCAGCGGTCCAGACCCCGTCGCTTCCGCTCCGGGCTTTTTGGGTCCGATGGGCGTCAGGCCCCGGAAGCAGCCTCCGCGGCCGAGCTCCACACGACGTGGTCTGCCAAAATTCAATTCCCTGCCCACGGGTCGCCATGAGTATACGAACGTTGCTTTTCGTCGCAGTGACGTGCTCGGCGTTCGGGGCGCTGGCGGCCGACCTACCCGATCTCTCCACCCGCCCCGGCGAGGATTGGGGAGCGTTTCTCGGGCCGACGGGCAACGGACGCAGTGCCGCCACCGGCATTGCCACGCCCTGGCCCGCGGCGGGGCCGAGAGTGGTGTGGCATGCGTCGCTCGGCGAGGGCTACTGCGCCCCGGCCGTGGCGCGGGGCCGGCTCGTGATCTTCGACCGTGTGGGCGAGTCGATGCGCACGCGATGCCTCGAGGCGGAGACGGGCCGGCCACTCTGGGAGCAGTCGTATGCGAGCGACTACCGCGACACGTTCGGCTACGACGGCGGCCCGCGGGCGGCGCCGGTGATCCATGGCGACC
>JBJSZP010000314.1:0-3708 GCA_046090365.1 Planctomycetia bacterium | reverse complement strand
CGGGGCGTGCTCTCGTTTCAGGATCTGCTCTCGAAGGCGGCGCGGCTCCTGGCGACGCACCCGGACGTGCGGCGGGCGTTCCGCAGCCGCTACACCCACATCCTCGTCGATGAGTTCCAAGACACCGATCCCGTGCAGGCCGAGATGCTGCTTCTGCTCACGGCGAATGATCCGGCCGAGACGAACTGGCGCAGGTGCGTGCCCGTGGCCGGGGCGTTGTTCGTGGTGGGCGATCCCAAGCAGTCGCTGTATCGCTTTCGGCGGGCCGACATCGTCACGTATGCGGCGGTGCGGGAGATCATCGCGGCCTCCGGCGACATCCTCGCCCTCACGACCAACTTCCGCAGTCGCGGCGACCTTGTCACGTGGGCCAACGGCGTGTTCGCGGCCGAGTTCCCGGCGCAGGCCACGCCCGAGTCGCCCTCGTTCACGCCGAGCACGTCGGGCCGGCGCGAGGCGCCGCCCAGCGGCGGCGAGCGGGGCTGGCTCTCAGGGATCCGCACGCTGCGGTTCGTGCGCAGTGGCCATCCGGGCAATCCCTGGGCCGAGCGCGAGGCCCGGGAGATCGCATCCTTTATCAAGAGCGCGATCGACGCCCGGATGGCAGTGCCGCGGTCGCTCGACGAGGCAGCCCGCGGGGTTTCCACGGCGTGTCGGCCGGGCGACTTCCTGATCGTGGCCCGCGAGCGGAAGCATCTCGGCATCTATGCGGCCGCGCTCCACGCCGCGGGCCTGCCGGTCGATGTCACGGGCACGCTCGGCGAAGACCAGGCCGAGCCGCTGCGGCATCTGCGCACGTGTCTGGCGGCCCTTGCCGACCCGGATGATCCGGTGGCGATGCTCGCCCTCCTCCGCGGGGCCGTGTTTGGCTTCAGCGACGCCGATCTCTTCGCCTACAAGCAGGCCGGCGGGCGGTTCGGCGGATCGATCGACGTGCCGGCGGGGCTCGATCCGCCGCTCGCCGAGCGGTTTTCGGCCGCTAAGACCGCCTTCGCCCGCTGGCGGGCGTGGCTCCGTCAACTGCCGATCGCCGCCACGGTTGAGCGGATCATCGACGACGCCGGGCTTGCGCTCCTCGCGCTTGAGGCCGACGGCGAGGCCGGCCCGCGCGGCAGGGCCGTGGCCGGGCTGCTCGTCAAATACATGGAGCGGCTGCGGGCCGAGCGGCTCGACGTGGTCTCGCTGCACGACGGCCTCGACCTGCTCGACGATCTCCTCGACGGCTCCACGCGGGAGGAGTTTGACCCGCTCACGATCGACGTGCCGTCCACCGACCGCGTGCGGATCATGAATCTCCACAAGGCGAAGGGGCTCGAGGCGCCGGTCGTGTTCCTCGCCGACTACCAGAAGCGGAAGGCGGGCGAGGCGGCCGCCGCCGGACCGTTTCTCCACGTCGACCGCTCCGGGGATCGCACCACCGGCTGGCTCGCCGTCACCCATGCGGTGGGCTTTTCGCGCAGGATCGTCGCGGCCCCGAGCGGCTGGGAAGATCTCCGCCTGCGGGAGCGGGCGTTCGAGGAGGCCGAGCAGATCCGGCTCGACTACGTGGCCGCCACGCGAGCCGGCGCGAGCCTGGTCGTATCGCTCTTCGAAAAGGCCGAGAAGGCCGCCAAGGGCGAGCCCGAAACCTTTGCAGCCGACTGTGCCTGGGAGCGGTTTGCGGCGCACCTCGCCGATGTGCCCGATCTGCCCACGATCTCCGTCGCGGCGCGCGGCGGCGTGCCCGCCCGCCCCCGCCCTGTCCTGCCTGCCGGGCTCGGCGATGCGACCCGGGCCCACGTGGCCGCGAGCCTCGAGCCCACGTTTGCACGGATCTCGCCCCGAGAGCTTCTCACCGAGCCGGCCGAGGGAATCCGGTTCACAGGCGACGGCCTTGGCGAGCCGTGGGGCCGCGCGATCCATCGCCTCCTGGAACTGGCCGCCCGCGACGCCGCCTTCGACCTCGAGGCGGCGGCCATCACGGCCCTCTCGGGCGAGGAGGTGTCGCTCGAGCATCTGCCGCGGGCGGTGGCCACGGTGCGCGACGTGCTCGCAAGCGACGTCTGGAAGCGGGCGCAGGCAAGCGACGCGAAGTTCGTGGAGGTGCCGTTCTCCGTGCAGGTCCGCGGGGAGGATCTGCCCGAGCGCGTGCGGAGCCTCGCCGGCGACGGCGGGCCGCTGCCCACGGTGGTTCGCGGCGTGATCGACCTCGTGTTTCGCGAGGCCGACGGCTCGTGGACCGTCGTCGACTGGAAGACCGACTCCGTCACGCTCGCGAGCGAGAAACTGCTTGCCGACCACTACCGGCCCCAGGTGGAGCTGTATGCCGACTGCTGGAGCCTGCTGCCCCGGCTCGCGCTCCCGTATAACACCAGCCCCGGAGGGCCCCGATGACGCACGCCGCCGACCCCACGATCACCTGCCCCCACTGCAAGAGCGAGGTGCGGCTCACGGAGTCGCTCGCGGCGCCGCTCGTCGAGGCGACCCGCGCCCAGTATGAGGCGAAGCTGCAGGCCGAGCGGGCCGCGATCGCCAAGGCCGAGGCGGAGAAGGCGCGGCTCGCCCTCAAGGCCGACATCGACCAGAAGGCGAAGGATCTCGCCGACCTCAAGGACGTGCTCGCGGAGCGCGACGTGAAGCTCGCCGAGGCGCAGAAGGCGCAGGCCGAGGCGATCAAGAAGCAGCGCGAGCTCGACGACGCCCGGCGGGAGCTCGATCTCTCGGTCGAGAAGAAGGTGCAGGAGTCGCTCGCCGCCGCCCGTACCCAGGCCAAGCAGGAGGCCGAATCCGACCTGAGGCTCAAGATGGCGGAGAAGGAGCAGACGATCACCGCCATGCAGAAGCAGATCGAGGATCTCAAGCGGCGAGCCGAGCAGGGCTCGCAGCAGCTCCAGGGGGAGGTGCAGGAGCTCGAGCTCGAGGGCGTGCTCAAGCAATCGTTCCCGACCGACGTGTTCACGCCGGTGGCGAAGGGGGAGTTTGGCGGCGACGTGGTGCACACCGTGGCCCGCGGCGAGGGGCTCCCCTGCGGAAAGATCCTCTGGAAGTCGAAGCGCACGAAGCACTGGAGCGACGGCTGGCTCGTGAAGCTCCGCGACGACCAGCGGGCCGCGAAGGCCGACCTCGCCGTGATCGTCACGCAGACGCTCCCCAAGGGGATCGAGTCGTTCGGCCACGTCGACGGCGTGTGGGTGACGAGCACACGCACGTTCGTGCCGCTGGCCGTCGCCCTGCGGCACACGCTCCTCGAGCTCTCGCTCGCCCGCCAGGCCGGCGAGGGGCAGCAGACGAAGATGGAGCTCGTCTACCACTACCTCACGGGCCCGCGGTTTCGGCAGCGGGTGACGGCGATCATCGAGAAGTTCGAGGAGATGTCGGCCGATCTCGTCAAGGAGCGGGCCACGATGACGAAGCTCTGGGCCCGCCGCGAGATGCAGATCCAGGCCGTGCTCACCGCGACGGCGGGGATGTATGGCGATCTGCAGGGCATCGCTGGGCAGGCGATCGAGACGATCGAGGCCCTCGACGTCTCCCGGCTCACCGGCCCCAACGGCGCACTCGAAAAGCAGCCGTGAGGCGGTTTGTTCGGGCTACCAGAGCCCCTCGTGCTTCAGCCGGGCCTCGACGGTGTCGGCCATGTCGCGGGCCTGGGCTTCGAGCTCCTCGAGTTCCTCGACGTCTTCGTTGTCCTCCGCCCGCCGGGCGAGAAACAAGAGATAGTTGGCCTCG